>CAYMLE010000001.1:0-1235 GCA_964391115.1 uncultured Herbinix sp.
AGATCTTTGGCTCTATGGCAATCCAACTGTGTTTTGCCGCCGCTATTATCTCCATCGCTTTGGTAGTCAATAAGAGAAAACGTCAGCAGGCATATTAATAATAAAGAAAATGAGAAACCCACCATGAAGCGAAATGATATGCTAAATGGTGGTTTTTTTTAATTTATTTATTTACAAAGTGGCAAATAAATTATATGATAGTAATGAACATTCGAAACCGAAAAGGATTTCGAACAATTATACAAATAGGAGGAAATAATCATGAAGATAGCAATGCTAGAGCCTTTGGGCATTAGTAATGAGATGCTGGACCAGCTCACGAATCGTCTAAAGGTGGAGGGTCATGAGTTTGTGGCATACAATTCCGTAACTAAGGATACCGAGGAGCTGAAGTTGAGAGCAGCAGGGGCTGATGCTTTAGTGATCGCTAACAATCCACTACCAGGTGAAGTGATACAGTCCCAGGAACAGTTGAAATTTATCTCAGTAGCATTTACCGGGATTGACCATGTGGACAAGGCAGTTTGTGCTAAGAAGGGTGTAAAAATATCAAATGCAGCAGGCTATAGCACGCAGGCTGTTGCTGAGCTGGTAATTGGTATGATTCTTAGCAAATTAAGGAATATAATAGAATGTAACGATGTGGTTCGTCAGGGTAAAACGAAGGATGGCTTGGTAGGAAGCGAGCTGTCTGGAAAAACGGTTGGTATTGTAGGTACTGGTGCCATCGGTTTAAAAACGGCAGAGCTCCTTAAGGCTTTTGGCTGCCGTCTGCTAGGCTACAACCGCACTGAAAAGCAGGAGGGACTTGACCTTGGAATACAATATGTTTCTTTGGAGGAACTTATGAAGGAGAGTGATATTATTACCCTTCATACGCCCTTAACTGAAGAGACAAGACATCTGATTAATAAAGATAACATAAAGCTATTAAAATCGAATGCATTGCTGATCAACTGTGCCAGAGGACCAGTGATTGATATGGAAGCTACAGCACAGGCTCTTAAGGAAAAGAGATTTGCAGGTGCTGCCATTGATGTATTTGAGGTAGAACCACCGCTGCCGATCGATCATGTCTTGTTTGGAGCAGAGAATGCACTGTTAACTCCTCATGTAGCCTTTGCAACCAAGGAGTCCATGATTCGACGTGCTAAGATAACCTTTGATAATATCTATGCTTGGCTCGAGGGAAAGCAAATTAATACAATGCTGTAGATAAATTATAAATTAATACA
>CAYMLE010000001.1:1335-35180 GCA_964391115.1 uncultured Herbinix sp.
AATAGATATATAAACACAATGTTATATGGACAAAGAAATAGAATGCTTTATAGACAAAGAAATAGAATGCTATATAGACAAGAAAATACAATGCTGTAGATAGATAAATTCAATACTATCGACAAATGAATGTGATACTGGAGTTATAAGCTACGGATAGAACGATGCTATGGAATATGGATGTGGATATATACATACACCTATATACCCATATATGCAGGCAAATTAATTATAGCTTTTGACCCCAGTATCACTAAATTTTTAGGAGGTATGGTTTTGGGTACAATTATTAATCCTGTTTTGAAAGGCTTTAATCCGGATCCCTCAATTCTTAGAGTGGGAGAGGATTATTATATTGCCACTTCAACCTTTGAATGGTTTCCTGGTGTACAGATTCATCATTCGAAGGACTTAATCCATTGGAAGCTGATTGCTAGACCTCTGAATCGATTATCACAACTGGATATGCGTGGAGCTATGCCCTCGGAGGGCGTCTGGGCTCCCTGCTTAAGCTATGACAATGGAATATTCTATCTTATCTATACCGACGTTAAGCTATGGACCTATGGAAGTGCCAGGGACCTTCATAATTATCTGGTAACAACTACGGATATTACCGGTGATTGGTCAGAGCCTATCTATATGAACTCTAGTGGCTTCGATCCGTCCCTATTTCATGATGAGGATGGTAGAAAATGGTTTGTGAACCAACTCTGGGATCATCGGAAGGGAAGAAATCAATTTGCCGGAATCGTCCTTCAGGAGTATTCACTTGAAGAACAGAAATTAGTTGGTCCAATAACAAATGTTTTTAAGGGGACGGAGCTGGGTTTGGTCGAAGCTCCTCATTTATATAAGAGAAACGGCTATTATTACCTGGTGGTGGCTGAGGGAGGAACTCGCTTTAAGCATGCAGTTACCATAGCAAGGTCAAGAAAGCTGGAGGGACCCTATGAAGTACATCCTCAGAATCCGATTCTAACCTCCTGGAATAATACGAAGCTGGAGCTACAGAGAGCAGGCCATGGAAGTTTAGTGGAGACACCGGATGGGGAATGGTATCTGGCTCATCTCTGTGGAAGACCAATTCCCTCAAGAGGTCGCTGTACCCTTGGTAGAGAAACCGCTATCCAAAAGATGATATGGCGGGAGGATGACTGGATCTATCTAGAAGCAGGAGGCAACGAACCGTTGGTTGAGGTTCCAGCACCTAACATAAAAGAGGTGGTTTGGGAAGAGGAACCGGCTAGGGATGACTTTGATAGCCTCGAGTTGAACATCCACTTCCAGACTCTAAGAGTTCCACTAACAGAGGAGTATTTATCCTTAAAGGAACGTCCTGGGTATCTCAGACTAAGAGGCAGTGAATCACTTGGTTCCCGGTTTCACCAGAGCCTAATTGCCAGAAGACAGCAGGCCTTTTGCTATACAGCCACTACGGTTGTGGAATTTGAGCCCGAACTATTCCAACAGATGGCCGGACTTGTGGCCATGTATGATAACAATAATTTCTATTATCTCCACATCACTCACCTAGAGGGAAAAGGAAAAATCCTTGATATCCTGAAACGGGATGCCTCTGTATTTGATGAACCCCTGGTGGAAAAGGTGTCTCTGGA
Organism: uncultured Herbinix sp.; assembly: GCA_964391115.1. Taxonomy (GTDB): domain Bacteria; phylum Bacillota; class Clostridia; order Lachnospirales; family Lachnospiraceae; genus Mobilitalea. The sequence continues at coordinate 2,955 of CAYMLE010000001.1, forward strand.
AGGTTGGGAACGCTGCTACCTTCGGGTGAAAGTGGACGATCATCTTCTTCGATTCTTCTATTCCAAGGATGGAGAGAACTGGACACAAATCGGTATGGAGTTTGATGCAAGTATCCTATCCGATGAATATACGGAGCCGAACCGGTTTACCGGTGCCTTTGTTGGTCTGTGCTGTCAGGATTTCTCTGGGCAGAAGAAGGAAGCAGATTTTGATTTCTTTGAATATATCGAGAGGTAATGTATTAATAAGGGACATAAAATATTTTAAGTCATAATTTGAGACAGGTTTTCAGGTAAGTATCTTAATCCGTTTATTTCATGTGATTATGGTACTAACTGGGAACCTGTCTTTTTGTCTGAAGAAAGTAACGTTTATAAGAAGTAAAGTGTGCAGAAAGCAATGTGTAATGAAAGTAATCTGTAATGAAAGTAATCTGTAATGAAAGTAATCTGTAAAGAAAATAAAGTGTACAGAAAGTAAAGTGTACAGAAAATAAAAGGGTAAAGAGAAAATAAAGAGTACAAGATGTAAGTGCAGTGCACAGAGAGTAAAATGTACGGAACGTGAGTGATAAGCAATCTGAATAGGATCCTTAGGATAGCTTTCTTAAAACAAAAGTTAATCAGTATAAGCGAGTTACTATGAGTAAATAATAAATTCAGAACAAATGTTTGAAAAAGATTTGACGTAGAACGCTACATTTGATAAAATGAAAACAGAACAAATGTTTGAGTGAGGGAGTATGAGCTTATGGTTATACAAGAACAAATGTCTCTTCAGAATAAGTTAGAGATTTTATCGGATGCCGCCAAATATGATGTGGCTTGCACCTCCAGTGGAGTTGACCGTCAGGGAAAGGCTGGCAGTATAGGAAATAGTCTGGCCTGTGGTATATGTCATAGTTTCTCTGCAGATGGTAGATGCATCTCCCTGTTGAAGGTACTGTTTACCAACGAATGTATCTTTGACTGTAAGTATTGTGCGAACCGTTCCTCCAATGATGTTGTTAGGGCATCCTTTACTCCGGAGGAGATTTGTGAGTTGACCATGGAATTCTACCGACGTAATTACATCGAAGGCTTATTTCTAAGTTCCGGCATATTAGTTAGCCCAAATCATACAATGGAATTAATCCTTCAAGCGCTGAGGATGCTTCGGGAGGTATATCATTTCAATGGATATATCCATTGTAAAGCCATACCGGGGGCAGATCCATTGTTAATTGAGATGTTGGGCTGGTACGCAGATCGTATGAGTGTCAATCTAGAACTTCCAACAGCCGATAGCCTCAGAGAATTAGCACCTCATAAAAATCGAAAGAATATATTAAAACCCATTCGACAGATTCAATTACGAAGAGAACATAGCCAGGATTATCTAGGTATCCGAGAGCAGATTCTCACACCAAGGAAGCAGATCGTAGCTAACGGGGTGAACATTGCAACCACAACCAATATGGCAAACATGGCAACCATAACCAACACAGAAGTAGATACGGATTTTAAAGAAATTATTAGTTCAGGTGGTGGGGCTTTATCTAATATGAAGAAGCCAAATGTTAACCGTAGATATGTACCAGCAGGTCAGAGTACGCAGATGATTATCGGCGCAACGAAGGAAACGGATTACCAGATTATCAAGGTATCGGAAGCCTTATATGATAATTTTAACCTAAAGCGAGTGTTCTACTCTGCATTTATGAATGTAAATCAGGACAGCCGCCTTCCTGCGACTACAGAGGGTCCCCCATTATTAAGAGAGCATCGGTTATATCAGGCTGACTGGTTGTTGCGGTTTTATGGATTTCGTACCATGGAGCTTTTGGATGAGAGGAATCCGAATTTTAATGTTTTTCTGGATCCAAAGTGTGATTGGGCACTAAGACATCTGGAGTGTTATCCAGTTGAGGTGAATAAGGCTGATTACTACAAGCTTCTTCGAGTCCCTGGAATCGGTACGAATTCTGCAAAACGAATTATAATGGCAAGAAAAAGCGCTGTTTTGGATTTCAATGATTTAAAACGGTTGGGTATCGTCCTAAAGCGAGCCGTATATTTTATAACCTGTAACGGTAAAATGATGTATCCAATCAAGATTGAGGAGGATTTTATTACCCGTCAGCTTTTGACAGCAAAGGATCGGCTTCCCTTTGGAGTGGAAAAGGATATTACCTTCCAGCAGCTATCTTTATTTGATGACATGAACTTTCAGACAAATCAGAAAACCTCTATGGTGATGGCGGGGATATAAATAATATATTTTATGTTTGTCAATTATTATGCCATATGGATGAAGTAACTGCTTGTGAAGGGGTGTGATAATCATAATTAAAATTTTTGTATGTGAAAATAGCGTTGATGGAATTTTTACAGCGATTTACAAGGCTTGGAGTTCCGGATATGGACATGCTAATTGTAAGCTTCAGGAGCAGTCAACAGCATATGGTTATGCCAATATAGAATTGTTTTCGGAATACATCTCGATCTCAACGGACTTTGATTTATCTATGAAAGTAGCCCGATCCATCAAAACAAAGTTGTCGGAGGAAATTTTTGAGATGGTCTATAAGACTGCGATCTCGGATCAGGTTGGGAAGGCAGATTTAATCTATCGTTTTCTGATTCTTGGATTTGCCAAGGGGCCAACAATTGTGAATCAGTTAAACAATGAAATTGTAAACCGATTATTTAAAATCAGTCGCAATGTTAGTGGTGAAGTCCACCATTTTTTGGGGTTTGTACGATTTGCTGAACAAGAGAATGGACTTCTTACTAGTATCATCCATCCGAAGAATAATGTGATATCTTTAATCATGCCTCATTTTGTTGATCGATTATCAACAGAACGATTTTTGATTTATGATGAGGATCGGAAGATTGCAGCACTTCATAGTCCGGGCAAACCATGGATATTATCACAGATTGATTTTGATAAAGAAGATTTAAATAGAGTATCCTTTGAAGAAGACGATTATCAGAGTTTGTGGAAAAGCTTTTTTGAACATATTGCTATACAGGAAAGAATTAATCCTAAGCTACAACGAAACAATCTGCCCTTGCGTTTTCGTGGAGACATGGTTGAGTTCAAAACATCACAATAAGAAATTAATGTAAAATTGTGAAATAATCTTGGAGGGCATGAAGTGTCAGATATGTATAAATCAAAAGAACAGAGAGATACTAACGAAGTAAATTGAAATAAATTTTATATAGGAGGAGTCTCGATGAAGAAGAAATTATGCATATTAATGGCATTATGCTGTGTATCCCTAATAGCATTTACCGCATGTACTGCTGATGGTGACACAAATAATTCGGCTACAGAAGACGATGCTAAGGATAACAATGGCGGCACAACGAATGGAACCACGAATGGAACCACGAATGGAACCACGAATGGAACTACAAATGGAACTAATGGTACAACCGGAGGAACAACCGGAGGAACAACCGGAGGATCAAATGGTGGAATGACTGGTGGTACAACCGGCGGTACAACTGGCGGAACAGCTGGTGGCACAACCGGAGGAACAACTGGTGGCACAACGGGTGGTACACCGTCAACAACTGGAGCTCAATAAATGTTCGTATTGTAATGAGAATTAGCTAGACAATTATAAAATCCTTCCTGATTATTGGAAGGATTTTTAATGTTTACTTTGATTTGCGCAATTTTTACATATACCTGATATATGAATTTGATGATCCTTGATGATGAAACCTTCTTCCTCCATACTGTGCTCTAGCTCATGTATGGGGCAGATTGGTAGATCAAAAAGTTGATTGCAGTCATCACAGATGACGAAATGCTTATGTTCACTACGATTCGCCTTGATGCGGTAGAATATCTCGAAATCATTAAAATGATATTTATCGATCAGATTCTGATTAAGCAATACATCGATGTTTCGATAGATCGTTGACTTGGCTATTTTTGGAAGCACCTGAACAACCTGTTGATATATTTCATTAATCGACATCGGTCGATCGGCTTCCTTTAAAATTGTAAGAATTATTTGCTTCTGTTTTGTATTTCTGGTATTTTCCATAGGCTGCCTCCTTGCCAAGATAGAATAGCTTACTTATGAGAGTTGTTCTATTCTATAAAGATAACACTCCCTCTGATTCCGAATTATTGTTCCATAAGGTTTCATTTGAAGGCGTTCTGCAAAACGCTGGGAAATGATATTGCTTTTATCAATAACAGCTAGGATGTATTTGGCACCCACATGATGAAAGACGTAATGAAGAACGGCTGATACAGCTTCTTTTCCAAAGCCCTGTCTCTGATATGGGGAACCTATCATATAACTAAGTTCATATTCGCCGGAGCCATGGAAAGATTTGTATTCAATACCACAGCGACCGATTAACCGGTTATTCTCCTTTTGATATACACCCCAAAGACCAAAGCCATAATAATCGTAAATCGAATGAATATATACTTTATGTTTTTCCCGCTCCTCATCGATAGATCCTGAATAATAAGTTGAATCATGCGTTGAATCAGTTTCCTCACAAAGCAGGCACCAGGCTTCAACGTCCTCTAATGGCATTTCCTTGATGATAAGCCGATCGGTTATCACTACAGGCTGTTTTTCTCTATGAGCAGCCTGATGGATAGACTGGATAAATTCATAATCAATTTCATCAAATCCTTCCACAAGGATAGCGGCATTCCTAAGATTCTGTGGTCCGGAATGGGGATTTATATAACCGATACAGGTAATTTCTGCTGCATGAGCTGCATTAACACCATTCATGGAATCCTCAATTATGATACACTCCTCTGGCTTGAGCTTTAGACGCTTTGCAGCCTCACAAAAGATATCTGGAGCAGGCTTTGGTCGGGAAACCTCCATACCGGATATATAACCATGAAAATAGTCTCGGATCGATAGAGAATCCATAACATATTCGATGGCTTCGGAAGTTGAGGAGGAGGCAATGATTAAGCTCAGTCCATGTTCGTACAAATTCTTAATTAAATCCACCACATAAGGAATGGCCGTATAACCCTTGTTCGTTACCAGCAGCTGCTTCATCTCATTATTTGCCTGAAGCAGTTCCTCTGGTGTGGCATCAATAGGAAAGTCCTCAAGTATTTTCTGACACATATAATAGGTGGTGGAGCCGATGAAGCGAGAGCAGTATTCCGGTGAAATCGTTATATTGTACTGTTGTAATGCCATCACAGCGGCTTGGGCATGCAAGGGTTCACTGTCGATGATAACTCCATCCATATCAAATATCACTGCTTTTAACAAATCCATTCCTCCGAGCTTCGGTCGACATACGAATGAAAGTATGAACCGGCTATGTATTGGAATAGTATACTCTAAAAACAAGAGGTTGTCCAGATAGTATGGACTATTTCGTAAGCTGGTTTGATAGTATTTGACTGATAAAAAAGAGGGAGAATAATACATCATTGAGGCATTATTCTCCTCTTACAATATTGATTAGAGCGTCGTAAGTCTGTTTGAATTAGAAAGAGGATTATTTGTCCGATTTACTTAACAGAATCCTTAGTGTTTAATAGTTTCTCGAAGATCAGACCAGTTATAAACCAAACAGGAGCGTAATCCAGCCGGATGACACCTTTTATATTCAGCTTCGCTTTGCTGTAATCCCAAGGACATGCTTCATATTTCTTCAGAATTACACCGGTGGCGTATTCTGTTAGATAGATTAGTAATGCATATACACCCCCTCGACAAAGAGCATTCCTTTTCTTTAACTTACTGCAAATTGGAGTTAGGCAGGCAGCCATTCCGTATATGGGGAACATCCAGACAGAGGTTCGACAGGAAAGCTTCCGATCGGTTCGATTTCGAATGGAAGCTAGCCCGGTCCAAAAACATTCCATGCCCCAGCCACAGAAGCCGCATAATAAGAAATTCTTGACAAAGCATTTTAACATAGTCATAGTATTAGCAGAAAGTATTTTCCTATGCGGCATAACATACATTTTAACGTGCAAAGTGTCGTATATAAGGGATGTAATTCGAACGAAATGAGGTAAAACATATGGAGATAGAGAGAAAATTTTCGATACATCAGATACCCGGTGCATACACCGATTATCCATGCAAGCAAATGGAACAGGGATATCTATGTAATGATCCGATCATACGGGTACGTAAAAGCAATGAAGATTATATATTGACCTATAAGTCAAAGATGGGAATAGACAATAGTAAGCAAGCAGCTATTATACAAAATGAAGTGGAGCTTCCTTTGACAGAACATGCATATCGAACACTTCAGGAAAAAACAGAAGGAAATATGGTCTATAAAAATCGTTATCTGATTCCATTAGAAGGAGGATTAACGGCAGAAGTAGATGTATTTGAAGGATGCTTAAAGGGTCTGGTTTTCGCTGAGGTGGAGTTTCCGGATGAAAAGGCAGCGATTAATTTCAAACTACCCAGTTGGTTTGATAAAGATATATCTCAGGACCACAGGTTTTCAAATTATTATTTGTCAAAAATATCTTCAATTGAGGAGCTTTCTCTGTAAGGAATATTATGTTCTAAGGATATGAAATAATAGATTTGACATACTATTATTGCATAGTTTCTTTTTTATTATGCATTTTATAGAAACCTGTAAATGCAACAATGATAGGAGGTAAATATGCCTAAGGACAGTCAGCCAGATAATAAACAAGCTAGAATGGACAAAGCAAACGGGCAGATACCAATTACCCGGGAAAACATGAATAAGAACAAAAATGCAAAACGTAAATCCATAAGGAACAATGATGTTTAGTCAGGAGGGTGGAAGATGGCAAAAGCTGGAATGAGAAGACCAGACCCAAGAGAACCTCATGGTACGGAGGGCTGGCAAAGGATGAATATACCGAAGAATGAGGTAGAGCCGGTTCCTGAGATTCAGGGGAAAGCTAAGGCAGGACACGAGAAGGCTAATCCCATCCGTGATCCAAGATGATGGAACTGAAGGAATGCGTAAACTTAAGCTTTGAGGAGATTAGTGAACATCTTCTTAAGGATGAAAGACCGTCTGAATATTTTAACTCGATATCCAATGAGCCTGAATTTCGGAAATATCCCCTGAATCTTATCATAAAACTGAAGGATACGGAGCAGTCACCCAAGTATCATCCAGAGGGTAATGTCTGGAACCATACCATGATGGTTGTAGACGCGGCAGCAGCGGTCAGGGAACTCAGCAGCAATCCAAAGGCTTTTATGTGGGCCGCTTTGCTCCATGATATCGGTAAGCCGGAAACAACGAGAAACAGGAAGGGGAAGATAACCTCTTACGATCATGATGCTGTGGGAGCGAAGAAGGCTGAGGAATTACTCAAGTATTACACAAAGGAGGAAACCTTTATTCGTCAGGTAACCTCTTTGGTAAGGTACCATATGCATATGCTTTACGTCCTGAAAGATCTTCCCTTTGGTAATATGAAAGACATGCTGGAGCATGTGAATCCTGATGATATTGCCCTTCTTTGTCGATGTGACCGCTTTGGTAGAACAGGGGCGGACCTGGATGAAGAAGAGTCAAACTACCGAACATTCTTAAAACGAATTAAGGAATACCAAAACAAATAATTAACAGTTATTATGGAACTTTATGCAAAAAAAGGGAAATTTAAAAATGAGACTGATTATAAAGTGGAAAAAGTTCATTCCATTTACATGATTAGTCTCGTTTTTTTTATTTCCTACCTGTTTCTATGGAAAGTGATAAAAATATCTGGATTTTTTAACATAACTATCTTATAATAAATTCTAACGTTTATACACTATAGAAAAGAGGTTAAACAGATGGCTGACAATTATATTTATACAATTACGAAAAAGGAAAGTCTAGCTAATTCAATTTACCTTATGGACATTAAGGCACCTAGAGTTGCGAAGAACTGTTATCCAGGTCAATTTGTAATAGTAAAAATGGATGAGAAGGGTGAGAGAATCCCCCTTACTATATGTGATTATGATAGAGAAGCAGAAACTGTAACGATTGTATTTCAGGCAATAGGGACTTCTACAAAAGTCATGGGAGAATATGAGGTTGGTGAAGCCTTTCGTGATTTTACCGGACCCTTGGGACATCGGTCTGAGTTAATAGACACACCGAGAGAAGAGCTTCTTGCGAAAAACATATTATTTGTTGCCGGTGGTGTTGGAGCAGCTCCAGTATACCCCCAAGTAAAATGGATGAAGGAAAATGGGTATTCCGTTGATTGTATAATTGGAGCCAGAAATAAGGATTTAATAATTCTTGAAGATAGAATGAGCGAATATGCTGAAAATGTTTATATAGCTACGGATGACGGTTCCTATGGATTCAAGGGAAATGTAAATGACTGCATAAAGGATCTTGTTAATAATCAGGGTAAAAAGTATGATCTTATTGTTGCCATTGGACCGATGATTATGATGAAGTTTGTATGTATCCTTACGAAGGAACTAGAGATCCCGACTATTGTCAGTATGAATCCAGTTATGGTGGATGGTACTGGTATGTGTGGTGCTTGTAGGCTTTCCATAGGAAATACTATAAAATTCGCCTGTGTAGATGGTCCGGAATTTGATGGACATTTGGTGAATTTTGATGAAGCCATGAAGAGAGTTCAGATGTATAAGACAGAAGAGGGCAAGAAGGTACTCAAGGAAAGAGAAGGAGATACCCATCATCGCAAAGGCTGTGGATGCCATGAGAATTAAAGGCCGCTAGTTTAGGAGGAATAAGAATGGATGTTTTAAAGAGAGTTCCCGTCATGGAACAGGATCCAGAGGTACGGGCACATAATTTCGATGAGGTATGTTTGGGCTATGGCCTTGAAGAAGCGAAGGAGGAAGCTTCCCGTTGTATTCAATGTAAGAATCCGAAATGTGTTACAGGCTGTCCTGTATCCATAGATATTCCAGGATTTTTAAAAGAAATTGGTCAGGATGATATCAAAGCTGCCTTTCAGGTAATTAGTAAATATTCTGCCCTACCGGCAGTCTGCGGAAGAGTCTGCCCTCAGGAAAGCCAATGTGAACAGCGTTGTATTCGTGGTATTAAGGGAGAACCGGTATCCATCGGTAAGCTAGAACGTTATGTTGCTGATTGGGCAAGAGATAATCATATAACTCCAGAGATGCCACAGGAGAGTAAGGGTAAAAAGGTGGCTGTGATCGGCTCCGGTCCCGCTGGCCTTACCTGTGCAGGAGATCTGGCAAAGCTGGGCTATGAGGTAACCATATTTGAAGCCCTCCATGAGCCTGGTGGAGTACTGGTATACGGAATACCGGAATTCAGACTGCCAAAGGAAACGGTTGTAAGGACAGAGGTTGAGAATGTTTTAGCTCTTGGGGTAAAATTAGAGACTAATGTTATCATAGGTAAATCCATAACCATAGATGAGCTGATGGATGAGGAAGGCTTTGAGGCTGTTTTCATTGGGTCCGGTGCTGGCCTACCAAAGTTTATGGGTATTCCCGGTGAGAACGCCAACGGAGTATTCTCAGCCAATGAATATCTAACAAGAAATAATCTGATGAAGGCCTTTGATAAAAGCTATGACACGCCAATTATTACTGGCAATAGAGTAGCGGTTGTGGGTGGTGGTAATGTAGCCATGGATGCTGCAAGAACGGCCCTGAGACTGGGTGCTGAGGTCTATATTGTATACCGCAGAAGTGAATCCGAGTTACCCGCCAGAGTGGAGGAGGTACACCATGCCAAGGAGGAGGGCGTACAATTTAAACTCTTGACTAACCCGACAGAGATTCTTGTTAATGAGAATGGCTGGGTGTCTGGCATGAAGTGTGTTGAAATGGAGCTGGGTGAGCCAGATGAATCCGGTAGAAGAAGACCTGTTCAAAAGAAGGATTCAGAATTTGTTCTGGAGGTTGATACGGTTATTATGTCCTTAGGAACAAGTCCAAATCCGCTTATTTCTTCCACAACAGGAGGACTGGATACGAACAAGTATCGCTGTATTATAGCTGATGAAGCGAATGGGCAGACATCCCGTGAGGGAGTATTTGCTGGTGGGGATGCTGTAACAGGTGCTGCTACAGTAATTCTTGCAATGGGGGCAGGAAAAGCCGCAGCAAAAGGAATTGATGAATACCTATCAATGAAATAAAATAAGCTTTTGTATTAATTTTAATATGATGGGACCTACATAAGAGATAATATGGGGGAATTGTATCAGAGAGCTGATGGAGGTAATATGGGAATTGTTGGGTTTATACAGACGATCGGAATCCAGACAGTTGGAGTAGCGGTGTTGGTTTTATTAGTATGTTCACTGCTCTATGCCCGATTGCGTAAATTTAAGAATGCTTATGATCAGTCAGCATCCGATCATCAGAAATTAAAGGAAGAATTTCTAGAGCTTGAGGCGGCTTATGAGGTATCCTTAGAGTCAGTAAATGAGTTGACAAGCCGATATGATGAACTAAATCGGAATCGGGAAAATATTAAGAAGCTAGCATATACAGATTATCTGACGGAGCTGCCGAACCGGGTAGCATTTACGGAGATGCTAGATAATATAATGTTAACCTTAAGAAATGAAGAAGTTATTGGTATAATGGATATTGATTTGGATAATTTTAAAAACATTAATGATACCCTGGGTCATTCCTATGGAGATGAGCTATTAATCGACGTTACCTATCGTTTGAAACAGGCCTTGGATGAAAATGATTATCTAGCACGTATCGGTGGAGATGAATTCGTACTTTTATCTCAGAATCTGCAGGATATGGCCTCCTATGAGGATAAAATCAAGAAAATTCGTAATGTATTAAGCTATCCATTCACACTATCGACAAAGGAGTATTTTGTAACCGTAAGTATCGGCGTTGCTTTTGCTCCGAAGGATGGCAAGACCTCACAGACCTTAATTAAAAATGTGGATTCTGCCATGTATGTAGCGAAAGCTAATGGAAAGAATACCTATGCATATTTTGATGAGGTTATTAACAAAAAACTGACAGAAAAGATTGAAACTCAATCTGAGCTTCGAAAGGCAATTGACCGTGATGAATTTGAACTATTTTATCAAGCCCAGATCGATCTTACTACAAAGAAGATTATTGGTTTCGAGGCACTAATACGCTGGAATCATCCGACGAAGGGATTGGTTAATCCCAAGGAGTTCATCTATCTGGCGGAAGAGACTGGATTAATTGTTCCGATTGGGAAATGGGTCATTCGGACTGCTTGTAAGCAATTAAAGAAATGGTCCGAGGAAGGCTTTCATGACATAAACATGGCAGTTAATCTATCTGCGAGACAGTTTAAGGACAGAGATTTTGTTAAGCAAATGATAGAAATCATCGATGAGACCGGAATTGACCCAAATCGTCTGGATCTCGAGATTACGGAAACCATAGCGCTAGATGATCTGGAATATACCGTTGCCACAATTACAGAGCTTAAAAAAATCGGAGTGAACTTCTCACTTGATGACTTTGGGACTGGGTATTCTTCTATGAATTATTTAAAGCGTCTTCCGGTAAATAATCTTAAGATTGATAAGAGCTTTTTGGATACTGTCATGGAGGATCAAAGTGATCAGAAAATTATTCAGACGATCATTGCGCTGGCAAGAAATCTGGATTTGAATGTAATAGCCGAAGGGGTGGAGCGTAGTGACCAGGAGAAGTTCCTGCGAAGCTCCAATTGTAACAAGGCCCAAGGGTTCCTTTACAGTAAACCGATACCACAGGATATGGCAGATGTATTTTTAAAAGGAAATGACTTGGAACTATAATGATAAGCCGGCTTCATGGAAAACTAAAATATTCTGTGAAGGCGGTTTTTTATTTCCATGAATGCAAAGAAGCTAATAGGTATAATAATATTGCTATGTAGCTTCAACAACTAAGGAGATTACTATGTTAAGACGTCGTTTATTCGTTGTCTCGCAGATTATGTTATATCTAATGTTTTTATCCATAGACATTTTCGGGGAGAATGTTACTGTATCTGGCCAGATCAAATACAGTATCGTTATACTATGTCTCATATATGCTTTCTGGAGTAAAGTGGGGCATGTGGCAGAGCGTAACTATATTAGAGCTGGTCTCTTCTTTACAGCAACTTCAGATTGGATGCTACTCTTCATGGATAGGCAATTTTACTTCTATGGTGTGCTATCCTTTATCATAGCTCAACAGTCTTATGGGCTTTTACTGAAGCGTCTAAATTCCTATGATAAAGGAATCTACCAACCTAACACAGGATTATATCATAAACGTGCAGGAGTATATCCTAGGCGGGAAAGCCTGTGGTCCTGGCTGCTACGGATAGGGATACAATCTGTGGCGTCGATGGTTATCTATGCTGTACTTCATTTTTTGCACCTTCCCATAGACAGGCTGTTAGCAGTTACGATCTTTTATTTTATTAGCCTGTTATATAATGTGATTTATGGACTTAAGATGGTTGCATCCGATCCTGGGAATCAGAAAAAGCTGATATTTACAGCTGGGATTTTCTTATTTCTTCTATGCGATATCAATGTGGGCTTATTCAATTTGTCGGATTACCTACCCTTATCCGAAACCTTTTCAGAGCAGCTCTACCAATGGTCATCCGTATTGATGTGGGCTTTCTATGCCCCATCCCAGGTCTTAATTGCCCTAAGCTCGGATACTCCAGCAAAAACAACAAAAAAGGACAATAAATTTGTAGAAAGTGTAAAATAATGTAAGAAAGCTTGCGTATCGCAGGCTTTTTTGTTACAATTCATTCAATAGAATTGTTATCTAAAGCAAGGCTATCACTCAATCTTTTACCCGTATTACGGGATCTATTAATCATTTCATTTATCGAAAAATTCCCAAACAATTTACCGGTCTCTCTTAAAACTAGTGTGCGAATGGGGTGCCGGAACAAACAACGAAATAAGGAGGAATATAGGTATGATTCAGGCGTTACATGAGAAGACAATGGGTTATGATTCCTTTGTCAGCACCATCAAATATCTGGTGAGCCGGAGAATGGGGAACGAATATAAAATTCGAATTTATAAGGTAATTAAGAATAATTCGCTGGAGCTAGACAGTCTAGTCGTTCTCAAGGAGGGTAAGAGCATTGCACCCAATATTTATCTGGAACCCTATTATGATTCTTATCTGGAGGGGACAGCTCTGGAGGAATTAGCGGAGCGACTCTGCACTATTTATCGCCACTGCTCGATACCGGCGGTGAATGAGAACTTTACATATTCCCTCCAAGAGATGAAATCCTTTATCTTTTATCGGCTGGTTAGTTTTTCCCGTAATCAAAAGCTCTTAACTACAGTCCCACACATGCGTTATCTCGATCTGGCGATTACCTTTCATTGCCTTGTTAGGAACGATGATGAGGGGATTGGAACAATTCGTATTACGAATGAGCATGTAGAGCTATGGAATATTGCGTTGGTAGATTTGATGGAATTGGCGGTGACCAATACAGAACGGATTTTTCCTGCGACCATTAAAAGCATGGAGGAGGTTATTGGAGGTTTACTGGAAGGAGATTTCCCTCAGGAGGATTATTCAGGGGAGGATATCTCATTGACTTGGACAAAGGATTCGGAACCTATGAATACCATGAAGATGTATATCTTAACAAACCAGAAGGGGATAAATGGAGCTTCTTGCTTGTTGTACAAAGAGGTTATTAAGGCATTTGCCAAACAGTTGGATAGTGATCTGTATATTCTCCCCAGTAGTATTCACGAAATCATTTTGCTTCCCTATGATAGTTCATATTCAAAAGCCTCTCTTGCTAAAATGGTAAAAGAAATAAATTCCACTCAGGTACCCTGCGAAGAAGTATTGTCGGATAATGTATATCGATATTCCATGCAAGATAATAAAATCATCCTATAACTGGCAAGTATGGATTGAAAAGGAGTCCTAAATTGATTTCGTTCATAGTCATTATAAACAAAACGTACGAATTAAGATTGTACTATTAATAAACATGAACAAATAACTAGTAGTAAGAATCTTTGATTGTTATTCATTTTTTATGTTTCATAATTCTGTACAATGTGTTATAATTATGAATCGACGAATAAAAACATAAATTGCCAACGTTGTTGGTAACAATGTTCAATATTAAGGAGGACATTTCAATGGCAAGGAAAATGAAAACAATGGACGGTAATAATGCAGCCGCGCACGTATCGTATGCATTTACCGATGTTGCAGCAATCTACCCGATTACGCCTAGTTCTGTTATGGCAGAAGTGACCGATAAATGGTCTGCTGATGGCAAAAAGAACATTTTTGGTCAAGAGGTTAAGGTTGTTGAGATGCAGTCCGAAGCAGGAGCAGCAGGAACAGTACACGGTTCCTTAGCAGCAGGTGCTTTAACAACCACGTTTACTGCATCACAGGGTCTATTACTTATGATTCCTAATATGTATAAAATGGCAGGTGAGCTATTACCAGCAGTTATTAATGTATCTGCTCGTGCAGTAGCCAGCCATGCGTTATCCATATTCGGTGATCATTCCGATATTTATGCATGTCGCCAGACTGGTTTTGCTATGCTGGCAAGCAGTAATCCTCAGGAGGTAATGGATTTAGGAGCAGTTGCGCATCTTGCTGCAATTAAGGGAAAAGTTCCGTTCGTACATTTCTTTGATGGTTTCAGAACCTCTCATGAGATTCAGAAGATTGAAACCTGGGATTATGAAGATCTTAAAGACATGGCTGACTTAGATGCAGTGGATGCGTTCCGCCGTCATTCATTAAGCCCTGAGCATCCTGTTCTTAGAGGTTCTGCACAGAACCCCGACGTATTCTTCCAAGCAAGAGAAGCATGCAATACATATTACGAAGCAGTTCCTGGCATCGTAGAGCACTACATGGGCGAAGTGAATAAGAAGCTTGGCACTGACTATAAACTATTCAACTACTATGGTGCAGCAGATGCAGAGCAAGTTATCATCGCTATGGGTTCTGTAAATGACACGATTGAGGAAACCGTAGATTACCTCAATGCGAACGGCCACAAGGTAGGTCTTGTAAAGGTTCGTTTATATCGTCCATTCAGAGTAGATCGTTTACTTGAAGCTATTCCTGATACTGTTAAGAAGATTTCTGTTCTTGATAGAACAAAGGAACCTGGTTCAATCGGCGAACCTCTATTCCTGGATGTTGTAGCAGCTCTGAAAGATTCTAAGTTCGCAGATATTCCGGTATTCAACGGCCGTTATGGTCTTGGTTCCAAGAATACTACTCCGGCTCAGATTATTGCTATTTACAAGAATACAGAGAAGAAGACCTTCACAATTGGTATCAAAGATGATGTAACTCATTTATCCCTTGATGCTACTGAAAGTCCTAACACAATACCAGAAGGCACAATCAGCTGTAAATTCTGGGGTCTTGGTGCAGATGGTACCGTTGGTGCTAATAAGAACTCCATCAAGATCATTGGTGATCATACAAACATGTATGCACAGGCATACTTTGATTATGACTCCAAGAAATCCGGTGGTATTACCATGTCCCATTTAAGATTTGGTAAAAAGCCTATTAAATCTACATATCTCATTACTGAGGCTAACTTTGTTGCATGCCATAACCCCTCCTATGTTAGAAAATATAACATGGTTCAGGAATTAAAGGATGGTGGTACCTTCCTTCTTAACTGTGGTTGGAGCATGGAAGAAATCGAACAGCATTTACCTGGCCAGGTTAAGCGTTACATGGCTGAGCATGATATTAAATTCTATACGATTGATGGTATCAGCATCGGTAAGGAAATCGGTCTTGGTGGCCGTATTAATACAATTTTGCAGGCTGCTTTCTTCAAACTTGCTAACATCATTCCTGTTGATGAAGCAGTAAAATATATGAAGGATGCTGCAACTGCTTCTTACTCTAAGAAGGGTGATGCAGTTGTTAAGATGAATCATGAAGCAATTGATCGCGGTCTTACCGATGTGAAGGAAGTTAAAGTTCCTGATCACTGGAAGAATGCGGTAGATGAAGATCTAAATGCAAAGGTTACCAATGGTCGCAAGGAAGTTGTTGATTTTGTTAATAATATTCTGAATCCTATCAATGCACAGCAGGGTAATGAGCTTCCTGTTTCTGCTTTTGTTGATGGTGTTGATGGTACATTACCTCAGGGTAGTGCAGCTTATGAGAAACGTGGTATCGCAGTTGATGTTCCGAATTGGATTCCTGAGAATTGTATCCAGTGTAACTTCTGCGCATATGTATGTCCTCATGCAGTTATCCGTCCTGCAGCAATGAATGCTGAAGAGGCTGAGAAGGCTCCTGAGACTATGAAGAAGACTGCTATGACTGGTCTTCCAAGTTTTGAGTTCGGTATTACTATATCTGTTCTTGACTGTACTGGATGTGGATCCTGTGCAAACGTTTGTCCTGGTAAGAAGGGTAACAAGGCACTGGTTATGAAGCCTCTGGAAGAGAATTTAGAGGAACAGAAATCATTCGATTATGGCTTAACTTTAGAACAGAAAACAGAAGTAAGCGAGAAGTTCAAAGAGACCACCGTTAAGGGTAGTCAGTTCAATCAGCCACTCTTAGAGTTCTCAGGAGCTTGTGCTGGTTGTGGAGAGACTCCTTATGCGAGACTGGTAACCCAGTTATTCGGTGAGAGAATGTATATCGCCAATGCAACTGGTTGTTCCTCTATCTGGGGCGGATCTATGCCTTCTACACCTTATACCGTGAATAAAGAAGGTAAAGGACCGGCATGGGCAAATTCCTTATTCGAGGACAATGCAGAGTATGGTTATGGTATGTACTTAGCTCAACAGACCTTAAGAGAAAGAATTAAGTCTAAGGTAGAGGCTCTTGCAGCGAATACTGCTAATGAAGAGCTGAAGACTGTAGCTGAGAGATACTTAGATACTTATGAAAACGGCCGTGAGAATTCTGGTGCTACTAGTGCGTTAGTAAGAGCAATCGTAGCTAGCGGTGAAGGTACCGACATCTTAAAGGATAAAGATTTCCTATCCAAGAAGTCCCAGTGGATCTTCGGTGGTGACGGTTGGGCATATGATATCGGCTTCGGCGGCTTAGATCATGTAATCGCTAGTGGTCAGGACGTTAATATTCTCGTATTTGATACTGAGATCTACTCCAATACTGGTGGTCAGTCATCAAAGGCTACAAATGTAGGCGCAATCGCTCAGTTTGCTGCTGCTGGTAAAGAAGTGAAGAAGAAGGATCTAGCTGCAATCGCTATGAGCTATGGTTATGTATATGTAGCACAGATTTCTATGGGTGCTGATTATAACCAGACCATTAAGGCTTTAATTGAAGCTGAAAGCTATAACGGACCTTCCATCGTTATTGCATATGCTCCTTGTATCAGCCATGGTATCAAGGGTGGTTTGACTACAGCACAAACAGTAGAGAAGAATGCCGTTACCTCTGGTTACTGGAATACCTTCCGCTTTGATCCTCGTCTTGCTATTGAAGGAAAGAATCCTTTCCAGCTTGATTGTAAGGCACCGACCACAAGCTATCAAGATTTCTTGAAGAATGAAGTACGTTATAGTTCACTCAGCAGACAGAATCCGGAAAGAGCAGAAATGCTATTTGCTCAGGCGGAAAAGAACGCTGTAGAAAAGTACGCACATTTACAGAAACTTGCTGTTCTTTACGAAGTAAACGAGTAATACAAGTAGACATTCAAGGATATAAATGAGTTAATATTACCTTTGGGTAAACATAAGAAGAACCCCGCTCCTTTTGGATGCGGGGTTCTTCCGTTTAAAAAAGCATAGCCAGTCTTGGATTCCATCCCATGACTGGCTATGCTTTTTTGTTTGTAAACACTACACGTTATAAGAATGCACCTGACTGGATTTGAACCAGCGGCCTTTCGCTCCGGAGGCGAACGCTCTATCCACTGAGCCACAGGTGCAGGAAGAATGAGATCTAAAAAGGTTTCTCAGACTATGATATTATATACTAATCTACAGTTAAAGTAAAGGATGTAATTTTATTTCTATAATTGCACTAGGATGTAATTTTATTTCTATAATTGCACCGGTTGGAAGTTATTTGCTATATTTTGACATTACCCTCTTGGAGTTTCTATGTTCTATGATTCTTATAGTTGTGGTAGTAAAAAGTAATATAAAGTTTAAAATGTTACAAAAGTATTAAAAGATATTACATAATAGTTAATCAAAAGTGTTGACTTTTTAACGGTTTTTTGGTATCATATTACTCAGCATAGTGTTGTAACATAGGAATTGTAATACGATTCCTTCTGTGATTGTTGTGCTGATACCCAAACTCGTGGTGTTTCGGCAGAATGGAGATTATTGTGAAACTTAAATATAAAAAGATGATTTTATTAACAACCATGAGCACAATGGGGATTGGATTGTTAACATTGTCGATTAATCAGGATCAAACAGAAGCCAAGGGAAATACTAGATCAGAAGCCAGTATGGAAGCTTCCGCTAGGGTAAATGACGAAGATAATGTTAGCATGTTAACTGCTCCGACAGATGAAGCGGTTGAAGCTGCCATAACCTCTGTCCTAGAGGCAGCACCAACACAAGCACCGACTCCGATTCCGACACCGACTCCAATACCTGTATATGCTTTGGAGGAAAACAGTGAAATAGATGATCTATTTGAAGATTACTATGCGGCAAAATCATCCAGTGATGTTGATAAGCTAAAGAGTCTGTACAGTGATTCAGCCAAGGTGGAGTCCATGGAGCAGCTACAAAGTAAGGTACTGCATATTGAACAATATGATAATATAAAGAGCTATTCCAAGAAAGGGCTTGAAGAAGGTTCCTATATTACTTATGTATATCATGAGATTAAATTCAACAGTATTAACACTCTTGCTCCTGGCTTAGCTAAGTTCTATCTGATTGCAGATGACCAAGGAAAATTGAAAATATTTTCCAGTGAGATGACTCCGGAGATGAAGGAATACTTTGATGCTCGGAACATGGATGAAGATGTGCAAAATCTAATTAATATGACCAATCAAAAGAGCGAGGAAGCAAAAGTTAAGGATGAGGATTTAAAAATCTTCTGGGAAAGCCTTGATAATCTTGCTGGCAACGATAATTCCGAACGTACTTCGGAAGAATAAAAATAATAGAACTCCTTATACTAACGGTAGAATAAAGTATAAGGAGTGTTTTATTATGATAGGAAATGTGGATCTGGATTTATTAGAAAAAACATATCAAAATGCTAGTATAGGTATGACGGCCATTGAAGAAGTTATTGATAAGGCAGAAAATAAAAAATTACAGGATCAGCTACAGAATCAATTAAAGGATTATCAGGAAATTGCCAACAAAGCCCGTGATCAGCTTCTGAAAAATGGAGCAAAGGTAAAGGATAAATCCTTTTATGATAAGGCTATGATGATGGGAAATATTAAGATGAATCATTGGATGAATCCTTCGGATAGCCGGATCGCAGAAATGGTCTTAAAGGGAAGTACAATGGGCGTAACTCAAATGACGAAATTGGTCAATGATAAGGTTAACGCCGATGGTGCAAGCACTGAACTAGCCAGGGAGTTTATTGAAAAGGAAGAGAGTAATATTGAAACAATGAAAACTTATCTATAAAATAGAAAAAATTAGTTTCATTAATTTAGCTAGTATTCTATAACTTTGCGTGGGTTGTTCTAAGAGCTGCTGCTATCACTTTTGTGAGTACAGTAGCTTTTTTTAGTCAATATAGGGTTCAGGAGAAGTCCACATTCGGCCCTTCTATGTATCTGTGTACAAGGGCATGCAATGAATAGGGAAAAATCAGTGGACGAATATAGTAAAATCCATTATAATTACACTCGAATACAGGTGGAATATTGAGAGAAAGTAGGAAGTATATGGCCAAGCGTACAAAGAGATTAACCACTCAGGAAATCGGTGAGGGAGAGGTTAGAATAAATAAGTTCCTTAGTGAAGCAGGGATTTGTTCCAGGCGAGAAGCAGACCGATATGTCGAAGCAGGTAAGGTTAAAATCGATGGAGTTACTGCGGTTATGGGATCAAAGGTTGGTAAGGATAGTGTCGTGACCTTTGAAGGTAAGCCAGTGAAAAGAGAAGATAAACTAGTATTAATAGCCTTTAATAAGCCCGTAGGAATTGTGAGCACCACTGCGGCGGATGAGCCGGATAACATCGTAGACTATATCCAATATGGTATGAGGATCTATCCAATCGGACGACTGGATAAGGATTCGGAAGGATTAATTCTGCTCACGAATGATGGTAATATTGTTAATAAGATTTTACGAGCTGAAAATAATCATGAGAAGGAGTATGTCGTAACCGTTAACAAAGATATAACTCAAGAATTCCTTAAGAAGATGTCGGAGGGCGTACCAATCCTGGATACGGTTACGAAGCCTTGTAAAGTGAGTCAGATCGATCGTTCTACTTTTCGAATAGTGTTAACCCAGGGTCTTAACCGACAGATCCGACGGATGTGCGAATATTTGGATTATAGGGTTGTAACATTAGAAAGAGTAAGGATTATGAATATTCAGCTGGGAAGGCTAAAAACTGGAACCTACAGAAATGTTACAGAGAAGGAAATCGAAGAATTAAATCGGTCGCTTCAGAGCAAAGGGCAGAGAAGATAAAGCCGTAAGTCTGATAAATGAATCGAGGTGGAGACATAGATATGTTTTTGCCGTTCTACTATTGGAATGATTTCTGACCCCTATATTAATTTATAGACATTATAGCCCTATTAGACATGATTTGGTATTGGACTATGTTACAATAAGAACAGATTAGAGAAAGAGCATGAGATATAGAGTCTCATCCGTAAGATGCTTTCGATAAGAAAATAAATATGGGAAGGTTCGGGTGATACCAGAATGGACATAAAAAAACAAATCGAAGAATTAAGGGAACAGCTCAGGTATCATAATGACAGATATTATAATCAGGATGACCCGGAGATTTCTGATTATGATTATGACCAATTATCTCTTACCTTAAGGAAGCTTGAGGAGGAATACCCAGAGTATGCCACGGAGGATTCTCCTACCAAAAAGGTTGGAGGAAGTGCTAAGAGAGAAGCAGGGGTATTGGTACAACATAATATACCTATGTTAAGCCTTCAGGACGTCTTTTCGAAAGAGGAAGTCTTTGCTTTCGTTGAGAAGATAAAGAAAGACAGAGAAGAGACCTCCTTTGTAGTTGAGAAGAAAATCGACGGATTGTCTGTAGCCTTGAGGTACACAGAAGGACAGTTAGATAAAGGCATCACAAGAGGTGACGGTATCAGTTATGGAGAGGATGTTACAGCGAATGTAAGAGTAATACAGGATGTTAAAGCATCTCTCAAGACGTCGGTACCCTATCTAGAACTCCGCGGAGAGGTTTATATGAAAAGTGCAGACTTTGAAGCGGTGAATGATCGATTGGAGGCGGCTGGTAAAAAACTATTCGCCAATCCAAGGAACTGTGCTGCGGGAACATTACGACAGTTAGATTCGAAAGTGGTAGAAGAGAGAAAACTATCGCTCTTTGTGTTCAATGTTCAGGAAGCACAAGGAATAGAATTTAATACCCATTCAGAGAGTCTGGAATGGCTTAGTGACCAAGGGATTAAGGTGATTGAAGGGTTCCAGATCTGCAAGACAGCTGAGGAGGTTTGGGAAGCCATATGTAAAATCGGTGAGTCCAGGGGTAATCTTCCTTACGATATCGATGGTGCTGTGGTTAAGGTGGATAATTTAAGGGATCGAGAGTATTATGGGGCTACCTCCAAGGTACCCAGATGGGCGATTGCTTATAAATATCCTCCGGAGGAGAAGGAAACCAAGCTCCAGGAAATCCGTCTTTCAGTCGGAAGAACCGGACGAATCACACCGACTGCTATTTTTGAACCGATCCGACTCTGTGGAACGAATGTAGAGAAGGCAACACTCCATAATCAGGATAGAATTAACGAGCTGGATATCAGACTCGGAGATACTATAGTTGTTAGAAAAGCGGGTGAGATCATCCCTGAAGTCCTTTATGTTGTTAAGGACAAGAGGCCGGAGGGAACTACTCCCTATCAGCTACCAGATGCTTGCCCTTCCTGTGGAGCTCCGACAGTACGAGATGAGAATACGGCAGATACTCGTTGTATTAATCTAAATTGCCCTTCACAGCTAACCCAGCATATCCTTAATTTTGTAGGAAGGAATGCGATGGACATTAAGGGCTTCGGAGAAGCATATATTGAGATCTTGATTCGAGAAGGATATCTTAAGGATATCGCTGATATTTATTATTTGCATAATTTTCGGGCGGAGCTTATCCAAAAAGGGCTGATCGGGAAAGAGAAGAATACGGATAAGCTACTGAAAGCAATCGAAGATAGTAAAAAAAATGATATTGACCGTTTGATTACCGGCCTGGGTATTCGTAATATTGGTAAGCAGGCAGGAACTGAACTAAAGAAGCATTTAAAAAATCTAATGGAATTAAGCACCGCCTCCTATGAGGAACTGGTAGCTATCCCAGATGTAGGTGATATCACTGCAAGATCCATTGCTGAGTTCTTCTCCGGTGAAATCAATCAAGACATCCTAAGAAGATTAGAGGATGCAGGGGTCAATTTCAATTCTCTGGGAGCTCCAGCCGATACAGACGACAAGCTACTTGGTCAGACCTTTGTTCTCACCGGAACACTTCCTACGATGGATCGATCTACTATGGAGGAAATGATTAAAAAGCATGGGGGTAAGGTGTCTGGCAGCGTATCAAAGAAAACAAATTATGTTGTTGCGGGAGATAACGCAGGTAGCAAACTCATAAAAGCTCAGGAGCTAGGAGTTACTATTTTGACGGAAATGGAAGCCCTTCAATTAATTGAGCGATAATTCGGATAGGCCAGCATCCAAGAGGACTAAGAATCGGTATAATTTGGGTATCTTTTGGCGAAACGGTTGATTTATTTATTTTTACATGGTATGATATGTTCTGTTATGAAAAAAGAAGATGGTGAATAATATATGCCAATTAGAGTACAGAGTGAATTACCAGCAAAAAGAATACTAGAAGATGAAAATATATTTATTATGGATGAAAGCCGAGCTATGCAGCAGGATATTCGTCCTCTTAAAATCGCGATTCTTAATCTTATGCCGATTAAAGAGGATACGGAGGTGCAGCTGCTTCGGAGCTTATCGAATACTCCTTTGCAGGTGGATGTGACATTTTTAACGACAGGAACGTATGTTGGGAAACATACCCCTACTAGCCACTTGGACCAGTTTTATTTAACCTATGAGGAAGTTAAGGACCATAGGTTTGACGGACTGATCATCACAGGTGCTCCTGTGGAGTTGATGGAGTTTGAAGAGGTTGATTACTGGGAGGAATTAGTAAAGATCATGGAGTGGACTAAAACCCATGTAACCTCCACCCTACATATCTGTTGGGGCGCACAGGCAGGCCTTTATCATCATTATGGGATACCGAAATTCGAACTAAATAAAAAAATGTTTGGTGTGTTTGAACATCAGGTATTAAATCGTAAAGTTCCATTTGTGCGTGGATTTGATGATGTTTTCTATGCACCTCATTCCAGATATACTACGGTATCAAGGGATGAGATTAACAATCATGAAAAACTTACAATACTGGCGGAATCAGAGGAAGCTGGAGTGTTCATTGCCATAGCAGAAGATGGGAAACAGATATTTGTCATGGGACACCCGGAGTATGACAGAATATCCCTAGATCAGGAATATAAGAGGGATATTGCAAAAGGTTTGGAGATTGATCCACCGAAGAATTATTATCCGTCGGATCAACCAGAGCACCGACCGAATTTGGTCTGGCGTGCCCATGCCAATGCCATGTATACGAATTGGTTAAATTATTATGTATATCAGGTAACACCGTATGATTTATAATGCTATAGACTTTCTGATTTGACATCATGTGAACATAATTAAAAGGCTTAGGAATGTAATATCGTTTGCGTTGAGGAATTCAGTTTACTGTTGGGGGATAGTATAATGAAACTGATGAAGTACTTACAGAGCAGACCGACATTCTTTTTGGCAACCGTAATAATAATTGTATGTATATGTATTATAGGTATGGTTATTTTTATACTGTTAAAATTGGAAGATGAAAAGAAAGTCACGAAAGCAGCTCTGGAATTAAATAAGATTACAAATAGTATAAAAGCTGGTCTGGTTAATTTTGTCTATGAGGACCACTATAGAATAACCTATGCGAGCAGAGGCTTTTTCGAGCTGCTAGGCTATAGCCGAGAGGAGCTTCATGAGAGAGGCATGCTTAGCCTTCTGGATTTTATAGATCCCAGAGATCAAGGCGCCTTGTTAGAAATTGAAAAACAGTTGAACCAAAATAGTATATACATAGAGATCCGCATGATGACGAAAGGCGGACAAGTTATGAATATATTAATGAATGGTAACAGCGCTCAAGGCCGTGATTCTAGGCATACCATATCTGCAGTATTGATTGATATAACGGATCAAAAGATGATGCAGGAGATAATATTACTGGAGGGTGAACGGTATCGGGTAGCTGCTGAGCTATCCAATGATGTCTTGTTTGAATATCATATTACATCAGATGAGATGGTTTATACAGATAAATATCGAGATCAGTTTGGTAGAAAACCAATTATGGCCAAGTTCTGTCATAACTGCAATGACTCTAGAGAGACAATTCATCCGGATGACTGGGGCATTTATCTGGAATTCTGCACTGAATTGGCAGAGGGGAAAAGACTGATTGAGGCTGAATTCAGAATGAAGGATAAACTAAATGAGTACATCTGGTGCCAGACGATGGGGAAAACCATCTATGATGATGAAAAACATCCGATCCGCGTGATTGGAAAGATCGTTAACATAGATACTCAGAAACGAGAATTGGAAGCCATGGAATATAAGGCAACCAGAGATCCGTTAACAGGTGTATATAATAAAGAAGTAACCTTTAAGAAGATTGAGAAATATATCGGTGGTAATAAAAATAATAAGCACATTCTTATGATTATTGACTTTGACGATTTTAAACAAGTAAATGACAACTACGGTCATTTACTTGGCGATAGAGTATTAATCCATGTGATTGGACGAATTAAAGGAGTATTCTCTGAGGGAGAGATCATCGGCCGAATCGGAGGAGATGAATTTGTTGTATTTGCGGGTGGAATCGATGATATCGATGATATCCGGAAAAAGGCAGAAAACCTTATTGCAGCATTGAATACCATATATCTGGATAATGATTTAGCAATACCGATTTCTGGTAGCATTGGAATAGCATCCTATCCAGACGACGGGAAGCATTATGAACAACTGATCGGCTGTGCGGATAAGGCTTTATACCAAGTGAAAAATCAAGGAAAGAATAATTATATGTTGTATAACTCTCTTATCTAAAATCATTACGAGAGATTGCATTTGTGATAATAAGTAGAGCTGTAGTAATAACGCAGAACAATAAGCAGAAGGAAAGAATAGTTACTGCTTGATTGATTTGCGTTATTTTTTCTATGTAAACATATACTTTCTTTAATAAAAAACCCGATAGAGCAACTATGATACCGGGTTTCAGCAGACTGTTAACGGCATCAAAGGGAAATGCAACATATTTGATGACGGAAGCAGCATCCAGTAGGGTGATAATTAGTTGGCCAACCAGTAGAGCAGCCAAATAGCCGGTTATCCCCATCTTGGGTATGAGAAGAATAATCATCAGGATCTTACTGAGAGAACCGGAGATTGAATTAATAAAGGTAATATGGGCTTTGCCAAGACCGTTGATGATACTACCTAGGGTAGTGGTTAGATAAATGAACGGACAAAGCCAGGCCAGTATGATAAGGAAGAAGCCGGCATCGGAATTGTGGAACACAGCATTTCCTAAATCTCTACCAAATATAATAAAGATACCCGAACTTAAGATACCGATGATTAGGCTGTATTTGATGGCGATGGAGGTCGTTTTACCAATCAGACGATCATTACTTACTGCCTGAGCTTCGGAAATCGTTGGCAATAAGAGCACAGCCAAGGCGTTGATCACGGCGGTAGGAAACATGATAAAGGGGATGGACATGCCATTCAAAACTCCATAACTACTTAAGGCTTCAGACGTTGTAAGACCAAAGCGACGTAGCATCGTAGGTATTAGAACAGCCTCCAAACTATGGAGGATATTTATAAATAGGCGATTTGCAGATAGGGGTACGCTCATATGCAATAAGCTCTTAAGAATATCCCTTCGCCCAGAGACTATTGCCTTTGGATCGGATCCAGTAACTAGAAGGGCGGCTGGTGATTTCGTTATAAATAAAGAAATTAAGTTATAGATGCTGGAGATAGCCTCACCTATTACTAGACCTATAACTGCCATCTCACAGGTCACATGAAAATCACCTTTACCAGAATACATTGCAAATAGATAAACTACAACGACTCGTATCATCTGCTCCAATAGCTGAGTGGAGGCAGGAACCGCAGCTCTTTTTAATCCATAATAATATCCGTTGATACAGGAGGTTACTCCGCAGAAGGGAAATACGAGGGCAAGAATTCGAAGAGATGCAGCACTTCTGGGCTCCAATAAGAATCGAAAAGCCAATAAGTCAGAGAAGCGGTAGACTAAGAAGGATAGTACGAAAGCAAGACTCACGGATAAAATTACTCCGATGCGAAGAATTTTATACGCATTCTTAGAATTTCGTCTACCCATCTCAGCAGCTACGAGTCTGGAGATTGAGGTTTGAATGCCCGTAGCATAAATTGTAAAGGCTATACCATACACTGGGAAAATCAATTGATAGATTCCAAGCCATTCAGTACCCAGAGCCTTAGACAAGAATATCTTATAAAAAAATCCAATTACCCTGGTAACAAATCCAGCCAGAGTAAGAATTATTGTTCCCCTCAAAATATTCCTTCTACCCAAATGCATTTTACTTTGTGCCGAAACCTTCCCTTTCATTTCGTATCCTCGCAAGTCAGTCCTTTATTAAATATATTTACCGGCTGAAAAACTTATGTATGAATATACTTCGATATCCTTTGCGGTGAACATTTCCAATGCGAATTGTGCAACTTAAAATTGTACAATTTAGTATTGTAATTTTATTGACAAAAAGCTAACGAAATGTTATATTATTACCAAGTGTTTTAATAGGAATTAAACTAGTAGGATTTAGAGGGGATGACAAGTATGAAGCTATCTACCAAAGGAAGATATGGCCTGCGTGCGGTACTCGACTTGGCTGTTCACACGAAGGACGAAGCAGTGGCATTAAGTCAGGTGGCGGAACGCCAGGGAATTTCAATTAATTATCTGGAGCAACTCATAGCTAAGCTGAAGAAGTCTGGCATAGTTCTTGGAATACGTGGTGCTCAAGGTGGTTATCTACTGGCAAGACCAGCAGAGGAAATATCCATCGGAGAGATTCTTAGAGCCTTAGAAGGCGACTTAAATCCAGTGGATTGCTCTGAGGTAACCAATAGTGACAACCCTTGTAGTCAATCAGATTCCTGTGTAACAAAATATGTTTGGAAGCGTATAAGTGATAGTATAAATGATGCTGTGGATGGAATTATGCTTTCCGAACTGGTTTCCGAAAGTAAAAAAGTGCAAGCAGATGCAAGCTCTATAGATGAGGAGCGCACAAAGCAAACTTGTGGAAAATAATACTATGATATAGGAGATGACAACATGGAAAAGAAGATTTACCTGGATAATGCGGCAACAACCATGACTAGGCCGGAGGTTGTAGAGGCTATGCTGCCGTATTTCACTGAGTTGTATGGTAATCCATCCAGTGTATATGAATTTGCGTCACAAAACAAGAAGGCAGTTGATGATGCTAGAGGAATCATTGCCAATGCGATCGGTGCAGATCTTACTGAGATTTATTTTACAGGCGGCGGAACAGAAGCAGACAACTGGGCATTGAAAGCAACAGCAGAAGCCTATGCGAGTAAAGGAAATCATATTATTACCTCTAAGATTGAGCATCATGCTGTTCTTCATACTTGCGAGTATCTGGAGAAGAAGGGATTTGAAGTAACCTATGTTGATGTGGATGAAGCAGGCATTATCAAGCTGGATCAGCTGGAGAAGGCAATCCGTCCCACAACCATCCTGATTACCGTTATGTTTGCGAATAATGAAATTGGTACAATCCAACCGATAAAGGAAATTGGTCAGATTGCAAAAAAACATAATATTTTCTTCCATACGGATGCCGTACAGGCTTTTGGTCAAGTGCCGATTAATGTAAATGAAATGAATATTGATATGCTCAGCTCCAGTGCCCATAAATTAAATGGACCGAAGGGTATTGGCTTTCTATATATCAAAAAGGGAATTAAAATTCGTTCTCTGATTCATGGTGGAGCTCAGGAGAGACAAAGAAGAGCGGGAACAGAAAATGTTCCTGGTGTCGTTGGTTATGGTAAGGCGGTAGAAATAGCCTTAGCTACCATGAAAGATAGAACAGAGAAGGAAATGGTTCTAAGAGAACATCTTATTAAGCGAGTAATGGCTGAGGTTCCATATACGAGACTCAATGGTGACAGAACGAAACGCCTCCCAAACAATACAAATTTTAGCTTTCAATTTATTGAAGGGGAATCCCTTCTGATTATGTTAGATATGAGCAACATCTGTGCTTCCAGTGGATCCGCTTGTACCTCAGGCTCACTGGACCCGTCTCATGTGCTTCTAGCAATTGGTTTGCCCCATGAGATTGCTCATGGTTCCTTGAGACTGACCTTGAGTGAGGACAATACCCTAGAGGAAATCGATTATACGGTCGATAGAATTAAGGAGATTGTTGATAAACTAAGGAAAATGTCCCCTCTATATGAGGATTTCATGCGTAAAAGATAGTAATACTAGAAGCATCTTACAGGTTTTTAAAGATAACATTACAATAAATTGAATTGATAAAAAACGGAGGAATATTATGTATACAGCAAAAGTTATGGATCACTTTTCCAATCCTAGAAACATGGGCGAAATTGATAATGCCAGCGGAGTTGGTACCGTGGGTAATGCTAAGTGTGGAGATATCATGCGAATGTACCTCGACATTGATGATAATGGATTGATTCAGGATGTAAAATTTAAAACCTTCGGCTGTGGTGCAGCAGTAGCAACCAGTAGCATGGCAACGGAGCTAGTGAAGGGAAAGACTATTCAAGAAGCATTACAGGTGACAAATAAGGCAGTTATGGAGGCCTTAGATGGTCTTCCTGCAGTGAAGATTCATTGTTCCTTACTGGCTGAGGAAGCAATCCATGCAGCCCTATGGGATTATGCTGAGAAAAATGGAATTAATATCGATGGACTGCAGAAACCGAAATCTGATATTCATGAAGAGGAAGAAGAAATCGAATATTAAAATATTATGGCAGCAAGTGATTAAGTATATATTGTAATTATTGATAGGATATGATCGAGAGACTGGGATAATTTGACCCAGAAATTAAGTGATTTCCAAAGGATAATAGATTGGAGTTTTACCATGGAAAAAGTAGTAGTAGGAATGTCCGGAGGTGTGGATTCCTCCGTGGCAGCTTATCTTTTAAAGGAGCAGGGCTATGATGTCATAGGAGTCACGATGCAGATTTGGCAAGATGAGGATATCTGCTCCATAGAAGAAAATGGTGGATGCTGTGGCCTGAGTGCTGTTGAGGATGCCAGAAGAGTAGCTTCGGTATTGGATATTCCATACTATGTCATGAATTTCAAGCAAGAGTTTAAAGAACAGGTAATTGACTATTTTGTTTCGGAGTATCTGCAGGCCAGAACACCGAATCCTTGCATTGCCTGTAATCGTTTTGTGAAATGGGAAGCATTGCTTAACCGTTCCTTAGGGATTGGGGCTTCCTATGTAGCAACTGGACATTATGCCGGTATAACAAAGCTTGATAATGGCAGATATACAGTTAAAAAATCAGTTACGCAAGCGAAGGATCAAACCTATGCTCTCTATAATCTGACCCAGTTTCAATTGGAGCATACCTTAATGCCCGTAGGTGCTTACACCAAGGATGAGATAAGGGATATTGCCGTAAAGTTAAATCTCCCAGTTGCCCACAAACCAGACAGCCAGGAGATCTGCTTTGTAAAAGATAATAACTATGCAGGTTTTATCGCTGATTACCTGAAGGAAGAAGAGAATCGAAAGCTTATGGAGGCTAAGAAAGCTCTATTGCATACGAAGGATGGGAATCATGTCAATGGATTAACACCTGGTAATTTTGTCGATGCTTCCGGTCAGATAATTGGTCGCCATAAAGGCCTAGCACATTATACCGTTGGACAGAGAAAGGGATTGGATCTAGCCATGGGTCACCCGGTATTTGTTTTGGAACTTAAACCGGATACCAATGAAGTGGTTATTGGAATTTCCACAGATGTCTTCTCGGATCGTCTCTATGCCAATAAGGTGAATTTTATGGCTATAGAGGATTTAGAGGATGAGATGGTAGTAGAGGCTAAGATCCGGTACGGCCATAAAGGTGCCCGTTGTACCATAAAGAGAACAGGTAAGGACGAGGTCCTTTGTATTTTTGATGAGCCACAGCGAGCAATCACACCTGGACAAGCAGTAGTATTTTACAGGGATGATTACGTGGTTGGCGGAGGTACCATAGTAGGCAAAGGCTAAATAGGGGAACGAAAAATGCAGCGGCTTTTAAAGTCGCTGCATTATTGGTTTTCCTTGGATAAACATCGCATAATACCGGTAGCCCAAGCTTCTCAAAAGCTCGGCAGTCGGCTCAAATCCATAAGCAAGATGCTCGGGTTTATGGGCATCGGAGCCTATGGTAATTAATTCACCACCCAGCTCCTTGTATCTTTTAAGAATCTCCTGCTTGGGATGAGTATGGCCTAAGCCATATTTTAATCCGGAGGTATTAATTTCAATCCCCTTCTGGTTGGACAATAAAGTCTTCAACACTTCATCTAGGATATCCGCATATTTGGCATAGGAATATTCCTGATATACCGGTGCAGCTGAATTCTGCAAGACTATATTTTGTCCGTTCGTGGCTTGGGCCTTCTTATAATTTTTATAAATGGACATGCTAGGTGTATAGCGGACGATATAATCGAGATGTCCATATACATGAAAGTCTTTAAAGGCCCTACAGTTATCGATAATCGACTGAAAATATTTTAGGATCCCATCCTCTTCGCTTAATTTCTCCCAATAATTCTTATAATAGGGATCTATATGATCCACTACATGGGACGAGCCAATGATAAAGTCAAAAGGATAGCGGTTTACAAAGGATTTCAACTTATCGCTAATGTCTGGCTGTAATCCTAACTCTACGCCGGTGAGTATTTCAATTCTGGAATGGTATTTTGCTTTTATCTCTTCGAGCTTTGTTAGATACTCCTCCAGTGTGAATACAAAGCTATAGCCATCGGTCGTCTGTGGATAATCAATATCCATATGATCCGTAAAGCAAAGCTTGCTTAATCCCAAGTGAAGAGCTTGCTCGACCATCTCTTCCATGGGGATGGAACAATCACTAGAAAAATTGGAGTGTACGTGATAATCAGCTACAATCATAATCCTCCTCGCTACTCAAGCGACTGAATGCCTGAGATATCAGTGTCGATAATCATAGAGTAATTTGTATAATAAACAACGAAGCCTGGCTTACCACCGCCGGGTTTTTTTACGTTTTTACGAAGCGTGTAATCAATCTCTACTTTATCCGCATCCGTTGCTCCAGAATAATGGGCAGCTAAGCGTCCAGCCTCCTCAAAGGTACGATCGGGAAGTTCTGTACCACCAGCCTTAACAATCACATGAGAACCAGGCATATTCTTGGCATGGAACCACCAGTCGCCACCCTCCGCAAACTGGAAGGTAAGCTCATCGTTTTGGAAATTGTTTTTACCCACGTAGATATGAAAACCATCGGAGGAAATAAAATGAAGGGGCTTGCTTTTGCCGGTGATTTTTTTACCTTTGGCTTTTTTATTTCCATGGTTTGATCGGTCAACTGCTTTTCGTTTTATATAGCCAAACTCCATCAGCTCTCTTTTTAGCTCGGCCAGATCATGTTCATCGGATGCAATGTCCAGAGCAGTGCGGATTGATGCCAAATGCGTCAGTTCATCTTTAGTCTCCGTAATAAGAGAGGTTAGGGCTTCATAGGTCCTCTTTAGCTTATTGTATTTCTATCCATAAATCGCAAGGTAGTGAGTTTGATATT
>CAYMLE010000001.1:35190-48296 GCA_964391115.1 uncultured Herbinix sp.
AGCTTATTGTATTTCTCGAAGTACTGCTTGGCATTATCCATGGGAGATATGGTGGGATCCATCGGAATGCTAATTTCCTCGTCATTATAATAATTGATAGCCTTCAATACCTTTGCATCGGGCTCCAGGCTATAGCCGTAGGTTGTGATTAACTCGCCGTACACCTTGTACTTATCCCGTTTTTCGGTATCCTTAAGCTGTTTGATCTGAAGATCATATTTCTTGCTGGTTCGGTCTATGGCATTGCTGACTAGCTTTCTTAGGTCGGCCGATTTCTGACGATTCCGGGAAATGGTGTTTTTGGAGGCATAATAGGTCTCTAGCATAGCAGAGGCAGAGGAATAGGATTGTACCTCATGGCCTTTGTAGCAAGTGAGTTCTACACTGGAGAACTCGATCGGAAGTCCTTCCTCTGTAACAATGTTGGGAGAGAAGTGTGAGCTTTTCACCTCTTCCATCAACCGAACAACATTATTATAAAGATGAAGTCCGGCTGCTGCCGTTAGGGAGGAAGCCGATTCTCCAGAATCAATCGATGCTCGAAAACAGATCTCATTGGCAATCAATGGGCTGATCCCGGTCAAATTCGTATATAAGGCTTTTCCTAACGGTAGAGCCTTAGTCAGGATATTGGATTGAAAGGTTTCATAATTCACCATCAGGGGATCAAATTTTATCATGGTTTCTGGGATAAAATAATTCCTACCAGGAAGAACCTCTCGGATAGAACTGACAAACTGGTTAATTCTTTTAATACTGTCTATTATGACCATATTCTCATCGCAGAAGATGATATTGCTGTGTTTTCCCATCAACTCTATAATTAGATATTTTACTTTTAGGTCACCTAGTTCATCCATATGCTCAATCTTGAAATTAACGATTCGCTCTAAGCCCGGCTGATAGATATCAAGGATTTTCGCATTGTTAAAATGCTTTCTTAGCAGCATACAAAAAGTTGGTGCAGTCATAGGACTTGGCTTAGTATTATCGGTCAGATAAATAAGGGGTAAGCCAGCGCCGGCAGATAATAGAAGTTTATAAGGTTCGCGTGTCTGACCTTTAATGGTTAAAAGCAGTTCGTCCTTTTCCGGCTGTGCAATCTTATTAATCCTACCTCCCAGTAGTTTTTCGCGTAGTTCATGTATTAAGTTAGCAACAACAATTCCATCAAAAGCCATTCGAATTTCTCCTTTATTTAAAAACAGTCAATATAATTAGCGTGTTTGTGGGTATAGCATGATATAGTTTGCGTAAGTGGTGGCTTATACCAACAAGCGTAGCATGAGACGCTAGGCTAGTGAAGCCTGTTTCATTTATTAATGAATTATATCATATGAGGGAAAAGAATACCACTTTACAATTTATAAAGACTTTCTTGATGTAAAAACGGTCTATAGAAAACGTTGTTAGTGGCATGAAAATACTTTTTACAATTATTTTAGAAACATCTTGATTTTTTTAAAAGGTGGAGATATAATAAAAGAACGAATACAAAGGTGCATTTGTTTTATTTTTGCACCTATTTTTTATATAAAAAAATAGTAAGGAGTATAAGTATGGGATATATTGATGAGATAATAGAATTAGTCGTAAAAAAGAATCCAGCTGAACCGGAATTCCATCAGGCAGTAAAAGAAGTATTGGCATCCTTACGTGCTGTTGTCGATGCGAATGAAGCAAAATTTAGAAGAGAAGCTCTCCTTGAGAGACTTGTGGAACCAGATAGACAGTTTAAATTCAGGGTACCCTGGGTGGATGACAATGGCAATGTCCAAGTGAATACTGGCTACCGTGTACAGTTTAATAATGCAATTGGACCCTATAAGGGAGGACTGCGTCTCCATCCCTCCGTTAATTTAGGTATTATCAAATTCTTAGGATTTGAACAGATCTTTAAGAATTCCTTGACGGGTCTTCCGATCGGTGGAGGTAAGGGTGGATCTGACTTTGATCCTAAGGGGAAGTCTGATCGTGAAGTTCTGGCCTTCTGTACTAGCTTTATAACGGAATTATACAAATATATCGGAGCCAATGTGGATGTTCCAGCTGGTGATATCGGTACTGGTGCAAGAGAAATTGGTTATATGTACGGTCAATATAAGAAAATTACAGGCTCCTATGAAGGCGTTTTCACCGGTAAAGGCTTAACCTATGGTGGTTCCCTGGCTAGAACAGAAGCAACTGGATATGGTTTGCTATATTTAACGGAAGAGATGCTGAAATGCAATGGAAAGGATATCAAGGGTATGACCATTGCAGTATCTGGTTCTGGAAATGTTGCTATCTATGCGATTCAGAAGGCTCATCAGCTAGGTGCCAAGGTAGTTACCTGTAGTGATTCCAATGGCTGGGTTTATGATCCGGAGGGTATTGATTTAGCGGCCTTAAAGGAAATTAAAGAAGTTAAAAGAGCTCGATTGTCCGAGTATAAGAATTACAGACCGAATTCAGAATACCATGATGGCAGAGGCGTTTGGACTGTGAAATGTGATGTTGCACTTCCCTGTGCTACCCAGAACGAATTATTCCTCGATGACGCCAAGGCATTGGTTGCCAATGGTTGTATCGCGGTAGCTGAGGGTGCCAATATGCCTACTACCTTGGATGCTACAGAATATCTTCAGGGAAAAGGCGTATTATTTGCTCCTGGTAAGGCTGCCAATGCAGGTGGAGTAGCGACCTCCGCTCTGGAGATGACTCAGAATAGCGAACGTTTAAGCTGGACCTTTGATGAGGTAGATGCGAAACTGAAGCAGATTATGGTTAACATATTCCACAATCTTGATGATGCGGCGAAACGATATCAGGCAAGTGGAAATTATGTCATAGGTGCAAATATCGCTGGATTTGAGAAGGTGGCAACGGCCATGATGGCTCAGGGAATCTGGTAAGGCGATTTATACCGATTAATACAACATTACTATATGAAATCATATATCCTATATAAGTAGTCAATAAAGATGATATGTTCTTGATGCTGGAACAGCATAATGGACTTTTCGTAATACAATTAGATAAGGGGTTGTCGTACTATATTGTGCGGCGCCCTTTTTCATTAGAGATGTTTATCACTTTTTTGGGCACTATAATAGCGTGTGATTATTATCCGACAGAGACACGTTCTCACTCAGTTGCCGCACATGGCGGTACATAAGGTCGTGGTAGATAAGTGATTCTTCCACAACCTAAGTACCAATGGCGGCAAACGGTCTCTTTATGGATTAATAATCACACGCTATTCTTATATAAGTATATGTAATAAACATTCTATGTTTCTAAGGCACCGTTCTACTTTTTGACATCAAAATAAATTTATATTCATCCGATTTATGGCACGAAATTATACTTGGATAAATTGAGTAGGTATCCCAGAAATTACATATAGGAATCATGGTTTTATTCATAATTTGTTCATAATTCCTTTATATAATAATACTGTAACAAATTTAATAAGTTTGTAATAATTGTTAACAGCTACGGAGGCGGTATGAATAGCCTCGCATAAAGCTTAGAGTCAATAGCTCCCATAGGATGGCGAGTTTATAATAGAAATAATTTTATTTGCTTTATGCCTAAGTTATCAGTGTTATGACAGAATGGAGTTTATATGAGAATATTACATAAGATTATGACTGGTTGTTTGATCGGTACCTTAACCTGGTTTTCTGGAACGGCGGTAGCCCAAGGGGCGGAGGTTCCGGTTGCCGGAATAAACCTACTGATCTATGATGTGTATCAAAGTAATAATGATGCGACCAATATTTTAACGGAACTATTGGGTACGGAGGAAACGTTTGAAAATGAGGGATTATCCTTTGCCCAGGTAAATTATTATGTTAATATAAGAAGTAAACCCAATGAAGAGAGTAAGATACTTGGAAAGCTATATAATCAGAGCGCAGCTACTATTCTAGAACAAGAAGGGGACTGGTACAAGGTAAAGTCAGGATCGGTAGAAGGATACATAATGGGCCGATATCTAAAGACTGGCCAGGAGGCAGAAAAGCTGGCGAAGAGCTTGGGTACCAAGATAGCAGATGTTACCACAGAAACCCTAAGAGTACGAGAGAAAGCGAATACCAATTCCTCTATTCTTACCTTGGTTCCAAATGGTGAGGAGCTAGAAGTGAAAGAGGAGATGGAGGACTGGGTTAAGATATCCGTAGAGGGCAAAACAGGCTATGTTTCAACGGATTATGTAAAGCTTAAGACCATCTACGAAGAGGCTGTTTCGATTCAGGAGGAGCAGGAACGAATTGCTCAGGAGGAAGCCAGCGCAAGAAGTTCTACGAGTGGAGCTAATTCCTCCAATGGAGGAACGACGAAACAGAGTACATATAATAAGACAAGTAGTTCAAATAACACCTTGGGGAATAAAATTGTTACTTATGCAAAGAAATTTCAGGGGAACCCCTATAAATGGGGAGGAACAAGCTTGACGAACGGAGCGGACTGCTCGGGATTTACTCAATCGGTTTTTGAAGATTATGGAATCTATATTCCACGGACCTCTAGATCCCAGGCGTCCAGTGGAAGAAAGGTATCACTAGATAATATCCAAGCGGGAGATTTAGTCTTCTATGCAAAACGTGGCACGATTAATCATGTGGCTATCTATATCGGCAACGGTAAGGTTATCTCTGCTAGCAGTCCCAGTACTGGAATACGGGTGAGCAACTTGTATTACAGAACTCCAGTAAAAGCAGTTAGCTATATAGGGTAATAATTAATAAATCCAATGTTAGAAATATAAGCATTGGATTTTTTTTGTTGTAATTAAAATACTATATTGACATATAATATTATATGGTATATAGTATTGTCATAAACATAATATTATAAAAATAAAAGCTCACAGTTATAGAAGGGAGTGAATGTAATGGTATTTAATACCGGTTCGGCATTGCTCGATGCGATAGTACTGGCTACTGTATCAAAAGAACCAGAGGGAACCTATGGTTACAATCTAACCCAGGAAGTCCGGCAAGCAATTGAAGTATCCGAATCCACCCTCTATCCGGTTTTAAGAAGACTTCAAAAGGATGAGTGTCTCGAGACATATGACCAGGAATTTGGGGGTAGAAACCGTAGATATTATAAAATTACAGACAAGGGAATGATACAGCTCAGGTTATATATGAATGAATGGATCAACTATTATAAGAAAATTAATATTATATTTGAAGGGGTGAAATAGATGTCTAGAAAACAGTTTATGGAAGAGCTGGAACACTTATTATCGGATATTCCCATAGAAGAAAGAGCAGAGGCACTTCAATATTATAATGATTATTTTGCAGACGCAGGTGAAGATCAGGAGGATAAAATAATCAAAGAGCTTGGTTCTCCAACAAGAATTGCTGGAATTATCAAAGCAGATCTTAATTCCAATGGTGTCGACCCTGAATCCAGAGGATATTTTACGGAAAAAGGCTATGAGGATACGGTTTACCAGGATGAAAAATATGAGATTATGAAGAAGACAGTTCATGAAAATGAGAAGAAGACAGATTCTGCTGGTGCCATGAATAGTAGTACAGAAGCCTTCGGAAAGCAGAATTTATCTGGTGGTAAGCTATTGCTGATAATCATCTTAGCTATATTTGCTATTCCAGTGGTTATTCCCTTGATGTTTTCTGTTTTAGGAACAATGCTTGGACTTGGTGCAGCATTAGTGGGAATAACAATTGGTTTTGGAATTGCAGGAGTTGTATTAATTGCTATTGGTATAGGATTATTCCTTTTGGGTTTAATGCAATTAAGCATTCCTACATCGATACTTCTATTATGTGGAGCCGGTCTTCTTGTGTTTGGTATCGGTGTTATGTTCATGATCGTAAGTGTCTTAGTTGCTAAGATTCTAATACCAGCATTGGTTAGGGGATTGGTCTATATCTGCAGATTGCCCTTTAAGAATAGGAGTGTGACGGCATGAAAGCATTCGGAAAAGTATGGCTGGGAATTGGTTTGATATCAATTGGCCTCGGATTGTCCCTTCTCTTTGTGGCATCCATAACCGGAGCCTCCTGGAGGAAGGCATCCACCTTCTCCTATAATGAAAGCTATGAAGGAGTTAAATCCCTTGATTTTCGCTTGAACTATGGAGAAATTAGTATAGTAGAGGGTGATCAGTTTCGAATCGATGCATATGGCCTCTATGGCGAGTATGATTTTGACTCTAGGGTTGTGAATGGGGTTTGGGTAATAGAAGATATTGGCGTAGACAATATCAATGTCTTTGGTTTTAAGCTACCGATTATATTCCGATTTGGTAAGAATGATGCGCCAGATATCGTAATAACGATACCGGAGGATTTTACTGCGGAGGATATCCGAATACGTCTGGGTGCTGGACTTTTGGCAGCAGAGAATCTACGATCCAAGACAGGAAGCTTTCAGGTTGATGCTGGTAAGATGACCATTGATCATTTGAACATTACCGATAAATCGGACTATAGTGTTGGGGCAGGATATATGCAGCTTAAGGATGTAAATGTGAAGGACATCATAGTGCAATGCGGACTGGGATACATTGAGATGGACGGTAAGGTAATTGGTGATAATACAATTCGTTGTGATGTAGGAAGAATCAATATGGACCTTATAGGTGATAAGAATAATTATGCCTTTGAGATTGACTCTGATATTGGAAATGTTATAATGAATGGGAGAGAATACCATAATACAACAGTTAAAAAAACTGGGAATGAAAAAGCCGAGGGCAGTTTTTTGTTGGATTGTAGCATCGGTAATATAACACTATTTATGAATGAATAAATTCACAAAATAAGTAGATTAATAAATTAGAAGGGAGAATTACTATGGAACAGAAAAAATTATATCGATCAATGTCAAATAAAATGATATGCGGGGTATGCGGTGGAATCGCAGAATATATCAATATCGACCCCACGGTTGTCCGATTATTATGGGTAATTTTCAGTGCCTTCGGTGTTGGTATCTTTGTGTATATCGTTGCTGCCATAATTATGCCGATTAAACCGTTCTAAAATGTGAGATTAGAAATAGCTTTTTTGAATAACGATTATAATGAAAAAGAAATGAGGTAAGCGCCCTTAGCACACTGCACCGGGAGTCCTACCTCATTTCTTTCATTCAATGAATATAAGTGAAAGAGCGAATTGCTCTAAAGAACCTTATTTATTATGTCTGTAATCTGTGATGCTTCGAAGGGCTTTGTAAGAAATTCAACAGCACCGTATTTTACTGCATCCACCATCTTGGACTTTTGGCCTGCAGCTGTTACCATGATTACCTTGGCATTACTATCATGTTCCAAAATATTTTTTAATGCCTCCAGACCATCCATAACCGGCATGGTAATATCCATTGTGGTTACATCCGGATGCAGTTCCTTGTATTTACTGATGCCATCTTCTCCATTGACTGCTTCACCAATAATTTCATGTCCATCATCTTCTAAAAAACCTCGTAGAATTTTGCGTGAAGTTTTGGAATCATCTACTAAAAGAATCTTTGCCATGCTAATATCCTCCTATTCTATCTCTACCTTATGATTCGAAATGACAATTAAATCGGATTGTTTACCGTTGATAATAATAGGTACAACGTAGATGTCTTCCGGTGAATTAATGGATTTACTGGTATAAAACAGTGGTGGAGTCATATCGATATGTATATTCTCTAAACTCAATTTGGAAGCGTACAACCCATTCATACAATTGATAAATTCACAAACAGAATCAAAAGCATCCTCATCCATCTCCTTAAACTCTTCCTTGGCAAATGGTTTGGCAATTTCTAATAGCTCCTTATCCTTACCTGCAAACCCTACAAAGATTAATTTATCACCAATCATCTGTTGGCAAGCCAGTGTACCAAAGGTATACTGCTTTGTTTTATAGACTTTTCTTAATGTAACATTACGATTAATGAAGCGTACTATATTTCGAATAGCAAGGCTAATACATTCCCCGGAAAATGGAGTGTTTACATCAGCAAATACCGGTATAATACGATCAATATCATCGGATTTTATGGCATCCAGATCACAGTCTGAAAAACCGTTATCTATCTTATAATGATCTAGGTATTCTTCAATTTCATTCATCGTCATGAGATTATTCTCTGTTAGAGCTTGAACGAATTTCAAATAGGAGTTACCTTGAAGATTAAGGAGGTAATTTACTTCCTCAGTTAACAAATACCCCTTTTCA
Organism: uncultured Herbinix sp.; assembly: GCA_964391115.1. Classification (GTDB taxonomy): domain Bacteria; phylum Bacillota; class Clostridia; order Lachnospirales; family Lachnospiraceae; genus Mobilitalea. The sequence goes on from CAYMLE010000001.1 coordinate 43,392, forward strand.
ATTGCGATATCACCAAATCTGCGATCCATCTGCTTCTGAAGCTCATTTACATCATCCGCTTGTTTGGTGGTTAATAGCTTTTCAGCAACTGCAATCGTTCCTAACTGGACCCTTAGGTTGTCCTGCTGTGTAATTAAGTCATCCAGCTGTGATTGAGAAATCTTATTCTTTTCAACTAGGTAATTCCCAAAGTACTGCCCGAACATACTATTTCTCCTTTCGTAAATCAAAAATACTTCTCCGTATTTTTTATGGCAATTCAGCCATAGTACCCCCCAACACTTAAAACCGTTATTTCGTGCTTAAATATCATATATTATTAATATACAACAAAACAAATAAAAAAAACAGTCTTTATTTGAAATTAATACATATTTTTCACATAAAATTGGTTCACCTGGCAGAAGTCAGATCTACAAAATGAGGTGAATAAACAGGAATATGTATACACATGATTGTGTATACACCGAGTATTCATATTCAACCCTTTGTGCATCTATATACAGATGTACGTACATTAAGCCTTCTACTTTTTGGACGGCTTGTTACATCAGAACAAAAACAATATAGTTAAGAAAAGACACAAGCGTTGTGAGATAAGGATTTACACAGAAAAATGAGATGACATTTATGTCAAACTATGTTAAAGTATTGGTTAAGTTAAGAGTACTGGAGGTTATTATGAAGAAATTAATAGATATCATATCGAAAGAATTACAGCAGGCGTTTGTTGAGAAGGGTTTTGAAGATAAATATGGTCAAGTCACCCTGTCTAATCGCCCGGATTTGTGTCAGTTTCAATGCAACGGAGCCCTGGCAGCTGCCAAGCAATATAAGACAGCGCCAATTAAAATTGCCCAAGAGATCGTGGAGCATTTTAACAGTAGTAACATGTTTAAGGAAATAACAGCGATTATGCCAGGCTTTATAAATATAACATTAAGCGATGAGTTTCTTTCCGCATATGTAAATGATATGAGGACGGCAACGGATTATGGCTGTGAGAAGGAAGGGCACCCCAAGACAGTAGTTATGGATTATGGTGGTGCTAATATTGCCAAACCTCTTCATGTTGGTCATATGAGATCTGCTATCATAGGAGAAAGCCTGAAGCGTATTTTACGTTTCATGGGAAATAAGGTAATCGGTGATGCTCATTTGGGCGACTGGGGAACCCCTATGGGATTAATTATCGCGGAATTAAAGAGAAGAAAACCAGATTTGGTTTATTTTGATGATAGCTTTACTGAGGAATTTCCTAAGGAGGCTCCTTTTTCTATTGCTGAACTGGAGGAATTCTATCCGACAGCCAGTGCTTACTCGAAGGAGAATCCGGAATTTAGAGAGGAAGCAAAACAGATCACCTATCATCTTCAGAATGGCCATAGAGGCTATGTGGCTCTTTGGAATCATATTCGTGCTGTATCCATTACAGATTTAATGCGAATTTATGGTAGCTTAAATGTTGACTTCGATCTATGGAAATCAGAAAGTGACGCACAGCCTTATATCCCGGAGATGATCCAATATCTTAAGGATAAAGAATATGCTGTTATGAGTGAAGGTGCACTTGTGGTTGAAGTTAAGGAAGAGACAGATACCAAGGAAATCCCTCCTTGTATGATCTTAAAGTCCGACGGCGCCACCCTCTATAATACTACGGACCTAGCAACCATCGTAGAAAGAATGAAACTCTTTTCTCCAGACCGTGTTATCTATATCGTAGATAAGCGACAGGAGTTATATTTTGAGCAGATCTTCCGTTGCGCGAGAAAGACGAAGTTGGTGAAGGAAGATACCCAGCTAGATTTTATTGGCTTTGGTACTATGAATGGAAAAGATGGAAAGCCTTTTAAGACCAGAGAAGGCGGCGTTATGCGCCTGGAGTACCTAATTCAAAATGTCAATGATGAGGTTTACCAAAAAATCATGGAGAACCGAAGCATGACAGAGGTAGACGCAAAAGAAGTTGCTGCAAAGGTTGGATTAGCTGCATTAAAATACGGTGATCTATCCAATCAGGTATTTAAGGATTATGTATTTGATGTGGATCGTTTCACCTCCTTTGAAGGAGATACAGGACCTTATATTTTATATACTATTGTCCGAATTAAATCGATTCTTTCAAAATTTAGTGATTTGAAGAAGGATATTAGTAATAAAACTATACTTCCGGCTACTAGTCCTGCAGAGCAGGCGTTAATGTTGGAGGTTACCAAGCTTCATGATATGCTTCAAGCGGCTTACGAAGAAGCGGCACCTCATAGACTATGTCAGTATATCTATGATTTGTCCAATGCCTTTAGTACCTTCTACCATAACACCAAGATTATATCTGAGGAGAATGAAGATAGGCAGGCTTCCTGGATTATGTTAATTACCCTAGTTCAGGATATATTGATGACCACGATCGATTTACTAGGCTTTGAAGCACCGGATCAGATGTAAGTTTCTAAACAGCCCATAGATTTAGTGCTTGTGAAGACAAGAAACAGTGATTAGGGCGTAAATGGAGGAGCAGATGTATCGTTATGTATCAAAACTGGTGATCTATAAGAAGCTGGGAGAGGATTGCTTATTAATGCGCCTGGCTGAGCTGATCAAGGATTTTGACAGCTTGGCAGGGACAAGCGAGAATGGCACCGGCAAGAAAGAGAGCATCATCTCAAGTATATATACTGTTGTAAATGAACTGTTGGAGATTGCAACAAACTATGGATTTGACCAAAATCTATGGCAGAATTATTTGACCTATCTCCTAATCAGCAGTGAAAATCCGTTCAGCATCACCTGTGAGAAAGCTGGTGCAAAGGAGGGGAGCGTGAATCAATTTGCGAAAGGGGATTTCAAGATTTTTGAATACCTATTCCATTATGATTTCAGTACCCTGGAAAAGGAACTGGACATTAATTGCTTTTCCGTTATTACAAACTATAAGGCGATTGAGAAACGAAGCGGAAGATATAACAGGATGGTAAGTGAAAAGGTTATAAGCTTAAGCAATGCTATCGATAAAGCTAAGGATGAGAATGAGATATTCACGCTGATTACTAGTTTTTATAAAGATTATGGTGTTGGTAAATTTGGTTTAAATAAAGCCTTCCGAATTGTTCAAGATAAAGGAATGGTGAATATTGTTCCAATCACCAATACCCAAGAGGTGCAGTTGTCCGATTTGATTGGCTATGAGATTCAGAAACAGAAGCTAATTGATAATACTAGGGCTTTTGTTGAAGGTAGGAAGTGTAATAACGCTCTATTATTTGGTGATAGTGGTACTGGTAAATCCACCTCAGTTAAGGCTATTATGAATGAATTTTATCCTCAGGGCTTGCGGTTAATTGAGATCTACAAGCATCAGTTTGAGGATTTGTCAGCGGTTATATCAATGATTAAAAATCGGAATTATAAGTTTATTATCTATATGGATGATTTGTCTTTTGAGGAATTTGAAATTGAATATAAATATTTGAAAGCAGTCATTGAGGGTGGACTTGAAACGAAACCGGATAACGTCCTGATCTATGCGACCTCTAATCGGAGACATTTAATCCGAGAGACCTGGCAAGATCGTTCTGACATGGAGAAAACGGGTGAGCTTCATCGGTCAGATACCATGCAGGAGAAGTTGTCCCTGGTTGCTAGATTTGGTGTTACCATCAATTTTTCTTCACCAGCCAAGAAGGAGTTCCAAGAAATTGTTCTACAGCTTGCAAAGCGCCAGGGCAATCTATCCTTGACAGAGGAGGAACTGCTTGCTGAGGCGAATAAATGGGAGCTTTCCCATGGTGGTATGTCTGGAAGAACGGCACAACAGTTTATCAACTATCTGGCAGGTCTACGATGACCTAATAGAACAGATTCTAGAAGCCGAGATACGGTTTCTACCGATTTATTACGAAGGATAGGAGGATGTTCCGTGGAAAAGTACAGAATTTTAGTAAAAGGGATTGTTAAGAATGAGGATAAATATCTTGTTGTTAATCGCTGGTATGACGACCGAATTGCAGAACCTTACCAATGGGATTTCATTGATGGTGCAATTGAGTTTGGTGAGGAGCCGGAACGAGCATTGCTTCGTCATATTGCAGAACAGACGGGCCTATCCGTAACCATTGACCGTCTGCTCTATACTTGGTCATTCTTTACTGGAGATGTCTTTAATATCGGTATTAGCTACCTTTGCTTAGCAACTATAGATACCGTTCTGTTATCTGAGGAATTGACCGGGCATTGTTGGATACAAAAAGAAGAGTTTGAAACCTATCTCAATTCAAGAATTCTAGAGGATATTGAACGAGCAGAGTTACGGTAATATTGCTTATAAACTGTATTGAAATGATCTACAACAATACTGGCCAAGGAGGTTATAGCTTGCATACATTGATAAAAAATGGGTATATAATCGATCCTTCCTCTGGTTTGGAAGGGCAGTATGATGTACTGATTACAGGAGATCGGATAACGAGGATTGCGGAAGGTATAACGGCGGTAGATGGTGAACCTATACAAGTGATAGATGCCACCGGCAAATACGTTATGCCTGGTTTTATCGATCTGCATGTTCATCTTAGAGAGCCCGGATATGAATATAAGGAAACTATAAAAACAGGATCTCAGGCTGCAGCAGCTGGAGGCTTTACCACCATCTGTCCCATGCCAAATACCAAGCCGTCCGTGGATAGTGCCGATCGCGTGAAGAATATCGTAATGAGGGCGGAACAAGATTCTCTTGTTCAAGTGTTACCAATCGGAGCAGTTTCCTTAGGCCAGGAAGGGTTATTACTAGCTGATATTAAGGCAATGAAGGAGGCTGGAGCTGTAGCCATAAGCGAGGATGGTAAATCCGTTATGGATATAGCACTGTATCAGGAGGCTATGATCAAGGCAGCAGAGTATGATATA
>CAYMLE010000001.1:48306-52727 GCA_964391115.1 uncultured Herbinix sp.
GCTGGGGCTGGCGTAATCAATGCAGGTCCAAAGGCTATGGCTCTTGGCTTGCCGGGTATCAGTAATGCAGTTGAGGATATCATAACAGCCAGAGACATTTTACTTGCAAAGGATAGTGGGGCTAGGCTTCATCTTTGCCACATATCGACTAAGGATAGTGTTAAAATGTTAGCGATTGCGAAAAAGGAAGGTCTAGCAGTTACCGGTGAGGTATGTCCCCACCATTTTGATTTAACGGATGCGGATATCCCTAGTGATGATTCAAATTATAAGATGAACCCTCCGTTACGATCTAAGGAGGATGTTGAGGCGATTAAACAAGCTCTTCGGGATGGTACAGTGGATGCGATTGCCACGGATCATGCTCCTCATTCTAAGGAAGAGAAGGGGAAATCATTTCGAGAAGCACCCTTTGGAATCGTTGGTCTCGAGACTGCATTTGCCCTTACAATTACAGAGCTGGTAAGACCTGGAATAATAACTCTTAAGCAAATGGTGGAGAAGCTAAGTACGAATCCGGCCAAGATACTGGGTATTGATCGAGGCATTCTTCAAGAAGGTAAAATTGCCGATATCGTCATAGCAGATATTGAGCAGGAATATACCATAGACAAGAACACCTTTTTATCCCTGGGAAGGAATACTCCTTTTCATGGAAGAAAAGTTAGAGGAAGAATCCTTCATACCTTCGTTAATGGTAGAAGAGTTTACGACTATGAAAATCAAGGTAAAAACCAGGAGGATATCGATGATTAATCAATTGATTAAAAAAATTGAACTGACCAGCGCACCAATTGTTGTAGGACTGGATCCTACCCTGAAGTTAATACCAAATCAGCTATTAAAAAAAGCGTTTCAGGAATACGGTGAAAATCCAGAGGGCGTTGGGGAAGCAATCTGGCAGTTTAATAAAGGAATCATAGATGCTATCTATGATCTAATACCTGCGGTCAAACCACAGATAGCCATGTACGAACAATTTGGTATAGAAGGCTTGAAGGCCTATAACCGAACGATTGAATATAGTAAGTCGAAAGGCTTGGTCGTGATAGGAGACATCAAGAGGGGCGATATTGGCTCAACCTCGGAGGCCTACGCAACCGGCCATATAGGTAAAGTTACTCTTGGCGGAACGGAGTATCGAGGCTTTGATGTAGATTTCGCTACGATTAATCCTTATATGGGATCCGATAGTGTACTTCCCTTCATAAAAGTCTGTCAGGAGGAGAGTAAGGGATTATTTATACTGGTGAAAACCTCGAATCCTTCCAGTGGTGAATTCCAGGATCAGCTTATTGGGGATAAGCCTTTGTATGAGTTGGTTGGAAGGAAGGTTGCTGAATGGGGTGAGCTACACATGGGCGAAACCTACAGTCAGATCGGTGCCGTTGTAGGAGCTACCTACCCGGAGATGGGTAAGATACTTAGAAAACTGATGCCGAAGAATTACATTTTGGTTCCTGGCTATGGTGCCCAGGGTGGTAAAGCTGAAGATTTAAAGCCTTTCTTTAATAAGGATGGTTTGGGTGCTATTGTCAATTCCTCTAGAGGCATTATCGCTGCTTATCAGCTAAAGACCTATGAGAAATTTGGAGAAGAGGGTTATGCTGAAGCCTCCAGACAAGCAGTTATTGATATGCGAGATGATTTACGAAAGTGTTGGAGCTCATCAAAATAAAAAATGTACAAATAAAATAAGGGCGGCCATGATCTCCATTTAGTAGGATATCATAGCCGCCCATCTTATTGAATTATAGTGAGAATAGTAGCATCTCTCAAATAATTATTTCAATTAATAACTGATCAAGAGACCCGTATACCTAATTACCTTTCACTACCTGTTTCTGGTTCTGGATAAGTAATTCCATAGGTTTCTACGGATACTGTTTTCATAATCTGGGTCTCCAACGGAGCATCAGCATAATCAGTTTTTGATTCGGCAATTTTATTAACAGCCTCCATACCTTCAATTACCTTACCAAAGGATGCATAGGAACCGTCAAGATGAGGGGAATCCTTATGCATGATGAAGAATTGGGAACCTGCAGAATCTGGACGTTGAGATCTTGCCATGGAGAGAACTCCGGCAGAGTGCTTAAGGTTATTCTCAAAATGATTGTAGGAGAATTCACCCTTTATGGAATATCCGGGACCACCCATTCCAGTACCTTCAGGATCTCCACCCTGAATCATAAAGCCTCGGATTACACGATGGAACTTCAAACCATTATAGAAGCCTTTATTAACTAGGGAGATGAAGTTATTAACAGTATTAGGGGCGATCTCAGGGTAAAGCTCTACTTTAATAATATCGCCATTCTGCATTTCAATCGTAACAATAGGATTATTCTTGTCCATATACATGTCCTTTCAAAATCGTTTTTCTTAACTAGCCATCTGGCAGGTTGAGTCATCAATTCATTCATTTAGTTGAATTAACGCTTTAGTGGTAAATATATCATAACATAAATTTTTCGTCAACTGGAACTATCCTAAGGTTTAGCTTCTTTGTCTAATGTCCTCCATGATAAAGCCACTAGTTGGCAGGGTGGGCATTCTATTTAAGCTGTACATTAAATTCTGGGAAGGAACCGAGTATTCTAGGTGCCTAGCCATAAATTCCATACTGATTTTAAGTAGCTCAATCGTGATCCATTCCCCTGGACATCTGTGACCATGATCATAATTTCCACCGCCCTGAGGAATGAAACTATATGGAGTTCCATCGCGATACTTAAAATTATCTGGATTGAAACGGTATGGATATTCCCAGATTCGAGGATCATGATTTGTACCATAGATATCTAGAAAAACTAAAGTTCCTTTACTGAAAAAGTATCGATTATAAATGAAATTACTCCGAACCTTAGCTCCCAGAAATGGCCCAAAGGGATAATAGCGCCTGATTTCTTGAGAAAACATATGGGAGTAGTTATCATCGGATTGGGCTAGACGGTCTCGATAATCTGGATACTGATGCATGGCCAAGGCACCAAAGGTTATATAGGTAGCGATTGCAGTGATCGGTCGAATTATATTTATCATCTCAACCGCAGCTACCTGGGTGGTTAATAATTTCCCATAATAATCTCGATGAAAGGTTATTCGATGGAGAACGGAACCAATTGGAGCTATAATTTGTCCGGAACGAACCTTACGAATTATGTTTTCCATCCATTGTTCCGTTCTGTTTCTAGCCAAACGTCCTTTCCAATGTCTTGGTCCAACGGCTCCGAAGGCATCAATCATTAAAGCTAAATCACTTGCCCGTAGCCATGCCTCCTGTTTCTTAAGAGGAACACCGGACCATTTGCAAGCTGCTCGGCAGAGAAGTAGGGTTGTTTCATCGAATAGGGTGATTTTGTTCCGACCCATCCAATAAAGACTACTTCGTTGCCATTCCCTCTCTGTGATTTCCTTTAATTTTTCTATATTTGCCATGGTCATAATGGACATAAAGAGGCTTTTCCTATGATAATGTTCGGATCCGTCCAAGGTTTGAATCGCTTTCTTACCGAAGAGAGAGTTCTGTATTCGGCTGGGCATAGCCCCCTTTCGTGTAAAGAGCTGATTGTTATAGAATATCTCAGCAGCATCTTCACCACTCATGCAGATCACTCTCTTGCCCATAAGTCTGGTTTCGAAGATATCGGTCCTAAGCTGATAGCAGCGACTAGGAATAAAAAGATATCCCTCTAGCAAAAGCCTTAGGGTATTGTCAAAGCATTTATCCTTCGGTAGATTTCTTTTTGGTCTCATATGGTAATCTCCCAATCATTAGATTTCTTTCAGTCTATTATCTGCAAAGATAGCCAAAATATCATAGAAATACAAAATATTACTAAAGAAATGCATTACTTTTTTAAATAAATAAAGTAAAACTGCTTCATCATTGTTGCATAGTAATTCATTTTTGCACCTTGAAATTTGGAACGCTGTTATATATAATAAACTTCAAGATCTAGGTAATTTTACCAATTGATATTCTAACGCAAGAAAGAGAGGCACAATATGAGTGAGGTTTATACTTTTGGTGTCAAGACGGACCGACCATCTGCCATGATTGACGTTACCAGAGAAATTCAAAATATAGTAAGGGAGAGTAATGTGAAACAAGGAATTTGTGTGGTGTTTATTCCTCATACAACAGCAGCCTTGACCATTAATGAAAATGCAGACCCTGATGTAGTACGCGACTTTATGATGGAAATAAACAAAATAGTCCCACAATCCGATGGCTATAAGCACATGGAAGGCAATTCAGCTGCTCACATAAAAGCCAGTATGATGGGATTCTCAGAAACAATTATTATCGAAGAGGGCAGATTACTTCTAGGCACCTGGCAAGGAATTTATTTCATGGAATTTGATGGACCCAGAATCCGAAAAATCCATGTTAAAATAATCAAAGACTAATCAAA
>CAYMLE010000001.1:52827-72969 GCA_964391115.1 uncultured Herbinix sp.
CACAGATGGAAACCCCAGTTTCCAATCTGTGCATAGAAGATTAGCCAAAGCAACGCGAGCGAGAAAGCCGCAGGCTTACGAGCTTCGCTTATCGCATAAGCAGCAAAGCAGCAGAGATGCATATCGCAAAGCAGCTTATCGTAAAGGAAACCAAGCAACACTACGAGGACTGAAGGAGAATAAAATGGCACCAACGAATAAAAAATCCGTACGTATTATACAAAATATAGAAATCGAACAGAATATTTTTGATCTATGGCTTGAGGATCGAGAAATGGTTAATGCAGCCCGGCCGGGTCAGTTTATATCTTTGTATTGTAAGGATGGGAGCAGACTTCTTCCAAGACCCATCAGTATCTGTGAACTTGATCAGAAGCAAGGAAGATTAAGGCTTGTATATCGGGCATCTGGTAAGGGTACCATGGAGTTTGCTTCACTGAAAGCTGGAGATATGGTAGATATCATGGGACCTTTGGGTAATGGATTCACCCCAGAGGGTACCAAAGCAATTTTAATCGGTGGGGGAATAGGGATTCCTCCAATGCTAGAGCTAGCAAAACAGTTATCCTGTCAGAAGGAAATCGTATTGGGATTTAAAGATAGTATCTTTTTAGATAAAGAATTTGAAGAGTACGGTAAAGTATATCTTGCAACAGAGGATGGCAGTGCCGGAACCAAGGGTAATGTAATTGATGCAATTCGAGAGAACAATCTGCAAGCCGATATTATCTACGCCTGTGGACCGACACCGATGCTGAGAGGAATCAAAGCTTATGCGGATGAGGTAGGAGTAAAAGCTCAGCTATCCTTAGAGGAACGAATGGCTTGTGGAATTGGTGCTTGCCTTGCTTGCATATGCAAAACGAAGGAAGTAGATCATCACAGTAATGTTAACAATAAGAGGATTTGTAAGGAAGGACCAGTCTTTTATGCAGATGAGGTGGAACTATGAATACACAAGTAAAATTGGCTGGATTAACCTTTCGTAACCCCGTAACCACGGCATCCGGAACCTTTGGTTCAGGCATGGAATACAAAGATTTTGTGGATCTCTCCAGACTTGGTGCAGTTACTACAAAAGGTGTATCGAGTGTCCCCTGGCCTGGTAATCCAACCCCAAGAGTAGCGGAAACCCATGGAGGTATGCTGAATGCCATCGGGCTGCAGAATCCGGGTATGGAGGTCTTCATTCAAAGAGATATTCCTTTTTTACGCAGCTATGATACGAGGATTATCGTGAATGTTGTTGGAAAGACGGTAGAGGATTATTGTGAGGTTGTTGAACGCCTCGCAGAATGCGATGTGGATTTATTAGAGATAAATATCTCCTGCCCTAATGTTAAGGAGGGCGGTATTGCTTTTGGACAAGAATGCAAATCCGTGGAGTCGATTACTCAGGAGATAAAAAAACGGGCGAAGCAGCCAATTATTATGAAGCTAAGTCCCAATGTAACAGATATCGGTGAGATGGCAAAAGCTGCCGAAGCTGGTGGAGCGGATGCGATATCTCTGATCAATACAATAACCGCTATGAAGATAGATGTTCACAAACGAGCCTTTCTATTGGCGAATAAAACAGGAGGACTATCCGGTCCTGCGATTCGGCCCATTGCAGTTCGTATGGTTTATCAGGCTGCCCAGGCAGTTAAGCTTCCCATTATCGGTATGGGTGGAATTATGGAGGCTGAAGATGCCTTAGAATTTCTTATGGCAGGCGCCACTATGGTAGCAGTCGGAACTGCGAACTTTATTAATCCAGATGCTACTCTTCAAGTGGTAGAAGGAATAGAACGATTTATGGAAAGTCATGGTATCAAAGATATTAATGAAATAATTGGTTGTGTACATTGATAAGGAGGCAGGTGAGCTAGAATGGAACAATACAAGAAGGAATTTATTGAATTCATGGTAGATTGTGGGGTTCTAAGATTTGGTGACTTTACAACGAAAAGTGGCAGAAAAACACCGTTTTTTATTAACACCGGTTTTTATCGTACTGGCGCTCAATTAAAGAAGCTGGGAGCCTATTATGCTAGAGCTATTCAAGAGAAATTTGGTTTGGAGTTTGACCTGCTGTTTGGACCAGCCTATAAAGGGATTCCTTTATGTGTAGCAACTTCGATTGCGATTAATGACCTATACGGGAAGGAAATCAACTATAGCTCCAACCGTAAAGAGGTTAAGGATCATGGGGATCAGGGTATTCTGCTGGGTTCACCCATCAAAGCTGGAGATCGGGTTATTATTATCGAAGATGTGACAACTGCCGGCACCTCAATTAACGAAACCATGCCAATTCTTAAGGCTCAGGGTGAGGTAGAGGTATTGGGTCTGGTCGTTTCTGTGGATCGTATGGAGAGAGGACAGGGCAGTAAAAGTGCGTTGGCTGAAATAGAAGAGAACTATAATTTTGCAACCACGGCCATAGTAACTATGGAAGAAGTAGTGGAACACCTGTATAATAAGGCTTATCAGGGTAACATTATAATAGATGATTCTATAAAAGCTGCCATTGATGAATATTATAAACAATACGGTTTGTAAGCTCATGATATAATTTTAAAGGAGGAGTTAATAATGATGGAAAAAATTTATCACACTATGAAAACGATCGGTGTATGGAATCTGGTTTTAGGAATATTATTAATTATTGCGGGTCTCTTTGCAGGTATTTTTATGATAGTCAATGGAGCTACTCTGCTAAAGAAGAAATCCGAGCTCTTATTCTAATAAGATAGAAAGAATAGATATTGGACTTGTTGATATGTACGGAAGACTAGTAGTTTCACAGGATATGGAGCAGTAGACATGAGGACAAAAGATTTTTATTACGATTTACCCGATGAATTAATTGCCCAGGATCCGCTGGAGGATCGTTCTAGTTCAAGACTTTTGGTCTTGGATAAGAACACTGGGGAATATGAGCATAGGGTTTTTAAAGATATAACACAATTTCTACGTAAGGGAGACTGCTTGGTCCTAAATGACACCAAAGTAATCCCCGCCAGACTGATTGGCGAGAAGATCAGAGAAAATGTTGGGGAACCATCAGATCTGGAAAGCCGTGGAGCTAAGATTGAGCTCCTTCTATTAAAACGCCGGGAAAATGATATATGGGAGACCCTAGTAAAGCCTGGTAAGAAGGCGAGACCAGGTACGAGAATCAGCTTTGGACAGGGATTATTGACTGCTGAAGTGTTGGATATTGTAGAGGATGGGAACCGTCTGGTTCAATTCAGCTATCAGGGGATATTTGAAGAGATCCTCGATCAGTTGGGTGAGATGCCCCTACCCCCTTATATTACTCATGAATTAGCAGATCGTAGCAGATATCAAACAGTTTATGCTAAATTTGAGGGCTCGGCAGCGGCGCCCACAGCAGGACTTCATTTTACAAAGGAGCTGCTCTCTGAAATTGAAGCAATGGGTATCGCCATCGCTTGGGTAACCCTCCATGTAGGTTTGGGTACCTTCCGGCCTGTGAAGGTAGATGATGTGGAAAAGCATCATATGCATTCGGAATTCTATCAGGTAATGCCTGAGGAGGCGGCCAAAATTAATGATACGAAAAAAGCCGGAGGTCGAATCATCTGTGTCGGTACAACGAGCTGTCGTACCGTAGAGTCAGCAGCGGATACTTCTGGGCTCGTTATAGCAGGTAGCGAAGACACCTCCATCTTTATCTATCCCGGGTATCGCTTCAAGGTATTGGATGGGTTAATCACGAATTTTCATCTACCGGAATCAACCTTAATGATGCTGGTTTCTGCCTTGGCTGGTAAGGAACCAATAATGGAGGCATATAAAGCAGCGGTTAGAGAGCGTTATCGTTTCTTTAGCTTTGGAGATGCAATGTTCATCAACTAAATTCTTCACCAATCCTAGGTTTAGCAATATAATATTTATATAAACTCCTTTGGTGAAGTTATGTCCTTTGATTTTGATGTAATTCAATCGAATATAAATAATGATTCCTATCCACGTTTGGGGGTAGGCTCCGGTAGAAGGGTATTCGACCTGGAGAATGGTTTTGTTGTTAAAGTTGCTAAGAATAAGAGGGGTCTTGCACAGAATAAAACAGAAGTCTTGATCTCAGAAAAGGATGAATCTGGATTGATAGCTAAGATACTGGCTGTTTCTTCAGATTCATCCTACCTTATTATGGAGAAAACTGAGAAAATAAAGCACATATCAGTGGTATGGGATTATTTTCATGTGAAAAGCAATCGGGAGATGGTCCAATTACCGGAATTTCAGGAGCTAAGCATTAAGTATGAGCTTTTATTTGTAGATCTGTACCGCCCAATTAATTGGGGTTTAAAAGAGGGCAGACCGGTTATTATTGATTATGGCTTTACGAAAGAAGTGAAACGGCAATATTATTCCATGTTTCGACTATAAAGGGATAGAAAAAAGGAAGTTGCATCACATTCCACCAAGTCATTAAGGTTTTTGACTTGGATGGGATTATGACAACTTCCTTTTTTGAAACTTTATTTCTTCATCTTTTCCAGGATACTTCTAGCAACACTGATACCGTTGGCAGAGGCCTGCTGTAATCCACGGGTCACGGAAGCACCATCACCAATGGCTCTCAAGCCTTCTATACTGGTTTCGAAATCTTTGTTTACAACTACTTTGTTTGAATAGAATTTAACCTCTACACCATACAATAAGGTTTCATCACTGGCAATGCCCGGTGTAACCTTATCCAGGGCAAGGAGCATTTCCTTGATATCTACCATAATTCGATGGGGGAATACTAAGGATAAATCACCAGGTACGGCATCCTTTAGCGTCGGTATCAGATTATTACGGCAGAGACGTTCCTCTGTGGTTCTTCTGCCTCTCTGAAAATCACCGAAGGTTTGCACTAAGATTCTTCCACCACACAGCATATTACTCAGCTGGGCTATATGCTTACCATATTCAATTGGTGTTTTAAAGGGCTTGGTAAAGTTCTTGGATACCAAGATAGCGAAGTTGGTATTATTTGTTTTATAGTCCTGGGATTTGTAGGCATGGCCATTTACAACTGCTAGGTTATTATCATAATATTCAGTAGCTACCTCGCCTGAGGGGTTGGTACAGAAGGTTCGTACCTTATCATCAAAGGTAGGTGTGTAATAAACCAGCTTAGCTTCATATAGATTCTTATTCAGGAATTCCATTACTTCGTCTCGGACTTCCACACGAACGCCGATATCAACCGTACCTACTTTTGTTTCAATTCCATGAGCCTGGCAGATCTGGCTAAACCAGTCAGAGCCTTCTCGGCCTATCGCTGAGATGATCTCATCCGAATAATAGGTATCACCCTTTACGGTGGTTACGCCCTTCGCTTTTTCATTTTCAATTAGGATATCCTGAACCATTGTGTTGAACAGCATCTCAACACCGGCTTCCTTTAGATGCTCCTGTAGTCGGGTATATATTTTATAGCCTTCCTCTGTACCAAGATGGCGGATTGGACATTCAATCAGCTTTAGGTTGGCATTGATGGCTCTTCTTCTTATTTCACGGATTTCAGTTTCTTTATCTAGCCCATATACATTCTTGTCGGCACCAAACTTCAGATAAATATCATCCGATTCCTTAATTAACTGGAGTGCTTTATCATAACCTAGAATTTCGGGAAGATTGCCACCTACATCGGGTGATAGAGAAAGCTTTCCATCCGAAAATGCTCCGGCACCGGCAAACCCAGTCGTAATGGAGCAGGGATAACATCCCACACATTGCTTTGTTGTTCGCTTTGGGCAACCTCTTTTTTCAATCGGCCTTCCTTTTTCAATCATCAATATTTTAAGGTCTTTATTTTCCTTAATCAACTCGTAAGCACTAAATATACCGGAAGGACCGGCACCAATAATTATGACGTCGTATTTTTGCATTCACAACACTCCTTCTGTGTTTAACCATCGTTTGTAACCTCGCTCATTCTATCATAAATGCTAGGGTAGTGCAAGAATGTATATAACCAATAATTTGATATTTGAAAGAAGATATTGCCTTGACATTTATGAGAATCTGGCTTAAGATATGAGAAATGATAAAAACGTTGAAGGTGAATGTAGTAGGATATATTTTCCCTCCAGAGAGGATGTGCCACCGGCTGAGAGCAGATCCAGGGTTCAGATGTGTCTCGAAGTTCGGCACCGGAGTTGCCTTTAAGATATCTTCAGAAGTCAAAGACATTCTACTAGAAGTCAAGGACATATCTGGAATAAAAGAAAGGTCGGGTCAGTTCCGTTATAACTGTTAAGGAGCTTATTGTATAAGCTTGAATTTGGGTGGTACCACGATGCTTTCGTCCCTTGCGGATGGAGGCTTTTTTTGCGCGTTTATGGTCTTATAAAGAAAAGGAGGAATCATTGATGTTAGAAAATCTGGAAAAAATCAAACAGCAATTTACTACGGAACTTAACGCCGTAGGATCCAAGGATGAGCTAGAGAAAATTAGAGTCTCATTTCTCGGTAAAAAAGGAATTGTTACGGAAGAACTGAAAAACCTTAAAAACTTAAGCAATGAAGAGAAAAAGACAGCCGGTATGCAGGTGAATACTCTGAAGACTGAAATCGAAAAGGCAATCGTAGATTATCAGATAACTCTGGAGGAGAGAGAATATCAGAAGGAAATTGAAGGCGCTGAGCGTTACGACTTCTCAATTCCCTCCATGAAGGAAGTAGGAGGTCTACATCCAATCACCTATGTACAGAAACGAATTGAGGACATCTTCAAAACCATGGGCTTTATTATAGAAGATGGTCTGGAAATCCAAACCGAATATAATAACTTCGAAGCGGTTAATATACCGAAGACCCATCCAGCCAGAGATATGCAGGATACCTATTATTTGGAGAACGGTCAATTATTAAAGACACATACCTCCGCTGCTCAGAATACAATTATGAGAAAATATGGAGCACCGAAGTCGGGTGAACCACTCAAGGTATTATTCCCAGGTAGATGTTTTCGTAATGAGAATATCGATGCCAGTCATGAGAATACCTTCTTCCAGTTGGAGGGAATGATGATCGGAGATGATATATCAATCTCCAATCTGATTTATTTCATGAAGGTTCTTCTAACCGAGGTATTTGAAAGGGATGTTAAGGTACGGTTAAGACCGGGCTTCTTCCCCTTCGTAGAACCAGGATTTGAATTAGATATCAACTGTTCCATCTGTGGTGGCAGTGGTTGCCCTACCTGTAAGCATTCTGGATGGTTAGAGCTATTACCCTGTGGTATGATCCATCCCAATGTTCTTCGTATGGGTGGAATTGATCCGGATAAATATACTGGTTTTGCGTTCGGACTTGGTCTGACCAGATTGGCTATGATGAAATACAACATCAAGGATATCCGGTTATTTAATAGTGGTAACTTAAAACAACTAAGACAGTTTACGAGATAGGAGGGATAGACGTATGTTAATATCAATGAATTGGATTTCAGAATTTACTGATCTGAGTGGGATAAATTTAAAGGAGCTTATTAACCGTTTTACCTTGTCCACCGCTGAGGTAGAAGAGATTTATGAAAAAGGAAAGGATATCCGGGATGTTGTGGTCGGTAAAATCATCGAGATCGAGGATCATCCCAATTCCAAGAAGCTACATCTGGTAAAGGTTGATCTTGGTAGTGAAGTTGTTGGATGCGTCTGTGGTGCTCCAAATGTATTTGTCGGAGCAGTCGTTCCCTTCGCTAAGCTGGGCGGCCAGGTGGGTGAACTAGAGATAAAGGAGGCACAGATTGCTGGTGTTGTAAGCCATGGTATGTGCTGTTCAGAAAAAGAACTTGGAATGAGTGATGATCACTCAGGACTGATGATTCTAGAGGATATCTATCCCCTTGGTACAGACATCAAGGAATTCATGGAGCTTGAGGATACCATCTTTGAAGTGGATAATAAATCTCTGACAAACCGCCCGGATCTCTGGGGGCATTATGGAGTGGCAAGGGAGATCGCTGCTCTGAACAAACGTCCACTAAAGCCTTTGGAAGTAGTAGATACCAGTGTGTATAAGAGCCTGGGGCAGATTGATTTAAAGGTTGAGAATATCGATAAGGTATATCGCTTCAGTTGTATCTCTATGGAGAATATCACCCAAAAGAGAGCTCCAATTAATATGAGAATACGGCTTACCTATTGCGGTATGAGACCGATTAATTTGCTAGCTGACCTGACGAATTATCTGATGATGGAGATTGGTCAACCGATGCATGCTTATGATAATAGTAAGGTATCCAGTATCCGTGTTAAGACCTTTGATGAACCAATACAATTTTTAACCCTGGACGATATTGAACGTAAGGTAGATACGGACACTCTGATGATCTGCAATGAGAAGGAGCCAGTTGGCGTTGCTGGTGTCAT
The DNA here is from genome assembly GCA_964391115.1 of uncultured Herbinix sp. Classification (GTDB taxonomy): domain Bacteria; phylum Bacillota; class Clostridia; order Lachnospirales; family Lachnospiraceae; genus Mobilitalea. The sequence continues at coordinate 61,209 of CAYMLE010000001.1, forward strand.
GGGTGGTGAATTATCCTCCATTTCCGATGAAACAACTTCCGTGCTATTGGAATCCGCTAACTTTGAGGGCACCTCGGTTCGTAAATCAGCAACTCGCTTAGGCTTACGTACCGATGCTAGTGCACGATATGAGAAAACCTTAGATCCAGAGATGACAGTTCCTGCGATCGAGCGTTTCTTAAAGCTGCTTACGGAGATTGATCCTGGTGTTAAGGTAACCTCCTCACTTACGGATAGCTACGTGAAACAGTATGACAAGATTACCATCGAGTTTGATAAAGCATATGTTGATAAATATACTGGCATTGATATTTCCTCCGATCAGATTGAAGAAACCCTGGTTTCTCTGGGCTTTCAGGTGACTCGTGATGGCGACTCCTTCCACCTAGTTGTTCCTTCCTGGCGAGCAACCAAGGATGTTACCATGAAGGCAGATATCATAGAAGAGATTACCCGTGTCTATGGATATGACAACTTTGATGTTCGTTCTACGAAGAGTCTGTTGACACCAGTCCGTCATAGTATAGACAGGGATAATGAATATAAGATGAAGCTGCTGTTATCCGAGCGCTATGCCATGAATGAGGTTCATAGCTATCTCTGGTATGAAAGTAAGCTGAACAAAGAGATCGGTATTACGACAGGAGCAAATATCCGTATCATTAACTCCTTAACCGCTGAGAATGATACCATTCGATCCACGATCATCCCTAGTCTACTGGGCTTTGTCTATAAGAATGTGGACAATAATCCGGAGATGGGTATGTTTGAAGTGGGCCGTGTAGCAGAAGGTTTAAAAGAGGATGGCCTCTGTAACGAGAGAAAGAAACTGGGTATCGTAGTAGCCAGTAAAAAGCTTACGGAAAAGGAAGTATTTTTTAAGACCAAGGAAGTCGTTGAACAGCTGCTGTTAGCAGTTAAGAATATAGCTCCCACCTTTACCGAAGGATCAGCCAAAGCAAAGCAGCATAACTTTATTCATCCAGTGAATTGTGTAGGGATTCATCTAGGGGATAAAGAAATCGGATATTTCGCTGCGTTAGATCCTAAGATTAAAAACAATATCGATAAGAAATTACATGTAGCCTTTGTTGAAATTGATATTGAGAACATGGAACAGGTGGAAGCTAGACCACTGAGCTATAATGAAATCTCTAAATATCCTGGTATTACCGTGGATTTAAGTCTTCTAACAGACAAAGCCCTTCGTTACGAGGCTATCGTAGATTATGTGAAGAGCTATCAATGTGAATATCTGCAGAGATTCCATCTGGTGGATATCTTCGAGGATGAGAAACTGCTTCCTGGTAAGAAGAGTGTTACGGTTCACTTTGAATTTGGTTCTATGGAACGAACACTGGAGGGTAATGAAATCCAGAGCATGGTGGATGGTTTGTTAGAATTATTTAAGGAAAAAGGTATTGAGTTAAGATAGTACGATTGTAAACTGTTGTTTTATGAAAATCCTGGAATATTTGAGCTGGTCCTTGTATAAGCATTTTCTGAAAGGGTGAAGAAAATGCTGCAGCATAAAGGAACCAACTCGATTGAAACCCTACGATTAATCCTTCGTAGATTTGAAGAATGGGATGCAAAGGATATGTATTACAATTGGGCAAGTGATGCAGAGGTGGTGAGGTTTCTTCCCTGGGGACCCCATACCAGCATCAGTGTATCAGAAAGAAGAATCATAGACTGGATCAATCGCTATCATTACCCTAATTACTATAATTGGGCGCTTTATCTAAAGAGAACGAGACAGGTAATCGGATCCATCAGCGTGGAAATCCAAAATGATCAGGAACGCACCTGTGAGATTGGTTATTGTATCTCAAGGGAATACTGGGGGCAGGGGATTATGACAGAAGCGCTTCGAACGGTGATGCACTATCTGTTTTATGAGATCGGTTACCAGAGAATAAAAGCCCGACATGATACACTAAATATTGCCTCTGGAAGAGTAATGCAAAAGGCTGGAATGCACCTTGAAAAGACGATTAATCAAGCCAACCGACGTAGGGACGGATCCTTCTATGATTGTGCGGTTTATGGTAAGAGTATTGACGAGGAATAAAGAAGAAAGAATACCGGTATTAGGGCAACATCAATAATACCGGTATTTAAATTAGGATTGAAATAAATAGGATTGTATGCTAAATTTAAATAGAATAATATTACCAGTTAATGGTGGACAATACTATAAATATAGGCTTGTTCAAAGTATACCAATATAGGTGAGGAGGAAAACAAATGTTAAAAGAGTTTAAGAAATTTGCCCTAAAAGGAAATATGATTGATTTGGCTGTTGGTATCATTATCGGTGGTGCATTTACTGGAATTGTTAATTCCTTAGTAAAAGATATTATTATGCCTTTGCTGGGTATATTCACCAAGAAAATTAACTTTAATGATTTGTTTATTGCTTTGGATGGTAAGGAGTATGCTACCTTAGCAGATGCAGAGGCGGCCAGTGCTGCAGTAGTGAAATATGGAGCCTTTATATCTGGCTTAATAAATTTTCTGATTATGGCGTTTGTGGTATTTCTGATTGTTCGGTGGATTAACAAGTTAAAGAGACCGGAGCCCGTAGCAGCTCCCACAACGAAAACATGTCCTCATTGCCTCTCAGATATCAACATTAAAGCAAGCAGATGTCCCCATTGTACCTCTGAAGTTGGGGAATAAATACGAACCCCTAGTCTTTGTATAGGAAAATCCATGAAAAGAAGTAGTCCGTCTATTGGATTTGATGTGAAATCCCTATATATTTAGAATATCAGGTATGAGGGATATTTTGTATCTTAGTGTAGACTGATAAAATTAATAAGGGGAGGATAAGCTATGATAAATTTTGAGGGATTTATGGCAGGTGTGAACCTTGGAGGATGGGTATCACAGTATCAGGTAGCAACAAAGGAGCATCTTGATTCCTTTATCACAGAGGAGGACATCAAACAGATTGCTTCCTGGGGGATGGATCATGTTAGGCTACCCATCGATTACCCGGTTTTGGAGGATGATTCAGTACCCTTCCAGTATAAGGAGGAGGGTTTTGGATATGTGGATCGTTGTATTGGTTGGTGCGAAACATATGGTTTGAATATCATCCTTGATATTCATAAGGCACCAGGATATGCGTTTCATTCCTTGAATGATAATCGATTATTTGATGACGAATTTCTACAGCGGAGATATATTTCTCTGTGGGAGACTTTTGCAAAACGATATAAAGCTTATGGAAATAATGTTGTATTTGAACTGTTAAATGAGATCGTAGAGCCGGACAGCTCCAGATGGAACGTGCTGAGTCGGAGAGCAGTGGAAGCCATTCGAACCGTTGATACGAATCGAATCATTATCATTGGAGGGAACCATTACAACAGCGTAAATACATTGACGGAGCTGGAACCAATATCAGATCCTAATTTGGTTTATACCTTCCATTTTTATGAGCCCCATATTTTTACCCACCAAAAGGCTGGCTGGGAACCTTTGATGAAGGAACTGGATTTTGAGATTCCTTATCCCTCCGGAAGGGAAACCTATGATCAGTACCTGATGAAGTCGGAGGAATTCAAAAATCGTTATAAATGCTACGAAAAGCAAGATAAGGATTTTCTTATTTCTTTCCTTCGTCCAGCATTAGAGTTTGCCAAGGAACGTAAGGTAAGGCTTTATTGTGGTGAATATGGTGTCATAGATCAGGCTTCTATGGATAGTAACCTTCGTTGGCATACCGATTTTTGTGGTCTGTTAAGCGAATATGGAATAGGTAGGGCAGTTTGGAGTTATAAATTGATGGACTTCCCTATGGTGGATGGAGCATCTAAGGTTGGAAATGAACAGCTGATAAAGATAGTGAGTATGAAATAAGCCAAACATATCCGGCTTGATTCTTTTATCTCTATTGGACAGGAATGTCCGCTAGAGACCAAGGAATCAAGCCGGATATTTTGTAATTGTTGTTGTGAAAATTTACATATGAAGTTACTGGATTTTTAAGCTAGGATTAACAGTATAGGTTATTAAAAATTGAGTATTATGTATATTGAATTGTATTCCTATCTATTGTATTGGATGATGAATGGCCTGAAGTTAGTCGGGAAAGTTTAAACTTGTGCTATATGACAAGAATTGCTATAATTGATAAGAAACAACAAAATAAGGTGGGATTTGAATGTTTAATAAATTTTATCCAAAACGAATTGCTGATTCTGCATATATCATTGATTATGATAAATTATATAAAGAGGGTTATCGGGGTTTGATCTTTGATATTGATAATACTCTAGTGGAACATGGAGCGGATGCGAACCGAGATGCAATTCACCTAATTGCAAGGCTTCAAAAAATGGGATTCCAGGTATGCCTGATCTCCAATAATAATGAAGAGAGGGTTACGCGGTTTAATCGAGACATCAAGGTGAAATACATTCATAGTGCAAACAAGCCAGCTAGAAAGAACTATCTTCGTGCAATGGAAGAGATGAAAACCACAGTTAAGAACTCTGTATTTATCGGGGATCAGCTTTTTACGGATGTATTTGGTGCCAACCGGGTTGGTATGATGACGTATTTTGTGAAACCGATTGGACCCAAGGAGGAGATTCAAATTGTACTTAAGCGCAAATTAGAGCGCATTGTACTTCATTTTTATCGGAAGGATCTAAAACGTGGGAAAATTAAGTAAAAATAATATTATTTTAATTGGCTATATGGGCTCTGGTAAGACAACGATTGGCGCCCTATTAGCGAAGAAGCTGAACTATCAATTCTATGATTCCGATGCGATAATTGAGCAACGGGAGAAGGAAAAGATCAGCTCGATATTTGAGAATCAGGGAGAAGAACATTTCCGTGAGCTAGAGACCAAGCTAATCATGGATATGAATACCTATATGAAGTCTTCCATATTGTCCACCGGTGGTGGGATGCCTCTTCGAGAGCAGAACCGGCAGCTACTTGCTGGGTTGGGCTTTGTGGTATATCTAAAGACCTCCGTGAAAACAATAGTGAGAAGACTACGAACTGATCAATCAAGGCCCCTTCTGAAGGGAGACAATCTGGAGAAGCGTATTCGTGGTATGCTAGAGGTTCGTGAACCTATTTATGAAGGTGCAGCTCATCTACGAATTGATTGTGATGACTTGAGCCGGACGGAGATATCCGAGCGTATTATCACAGAATATCAAAAATGGTTATTGTAAGACATGTTTGATGTACCAATCGATCGAATTAGGTTATATTCATATAACGAGAGGAGGAGAATGCGAATGAAGCTAGTAGTAATGAATGGACCAAATCTTAATTTTCTGGGAATCAGAGAAAAGGGAGTCTATGGAAGTCAGAATTACGACGATCTACTGAAGCTTATAGAACAGAAGGCTTTGGAGCTTGGAATAACCATTGAAACCTTTCAGAGTAACTGCGAGGGTGAAATTATTGACCGCATTCAGAAGGCTTATTATGATCAGGTGGATGGTATTGTAATAAACCCAGGTGCATTTACCCATTATAGCTACGCGATTCGGGATGCCTTGGCAAGCATTACGATGCCTAAGATTGAAGTACATATCTCTAACATTCATCAAAGAGAGGAATTCCGCCATATTAGTGTCACTGCAGCGGTATGCAATGGACAGATTACTGGGCTGGGACTCCATGGATATCTTTTGGCAATCGATGCCTTGATTGCACTAAATAAAACAGAATAGGAAGGACATCATTATGGATAACTTTAAAAAGGTACAAGATATATTAAAGAAACTGGAATTGGATGCAGTATTGATATCAAATGGTAATAATATGCGCTACATTAGTGGTTTTTCTGGAGAGACAGGTTATCTGTATATATCTCAGGCAAAGCATGCAGTTCTCACAGATTCCAGGTATACAATTCAAGCAGAATTAGAAGCACATGGCTATGAGATTATTACCATCGGTAACGGTGGATATGAGGAAGCCATCAATGATATTATCAAATCAGAACAGATCAATCGTCTTGGCTTTGAGTCAGAGGATTTGTTATATGCGAAATATGAGGGCTTTAAGGAAGCGCTATCGATAGAAGAGCTTGTTCCAATTAAAAATGATATTACGCGACTACGAAGAATTAAATCTCCAAAGGAGCTCGAATATATCCGCCGTGCAGAGGAAATCGGAGATGAGACTTTTACGCAGATATTGGACTACATTAAACCTGGAATGACGGAACTTGAGGTGGCAGCTAGAATTGAGTATCTGCTTAAGATGAATGGAGGGCAAAGAACCAGCTTCCCAGCAATCGTAGCTTCTGGTATTAATTCCGCTATGCCCCATGCTGTACCAACTATGAAAAAGTTGGAGGATGGAGACTTTCTGACCATGGATTTTGGCTGTGTATATGAGGGCTATTGCTCTGATATGACAAGAACCATCGTGATAGGCAAGGCATCCGATAAACAGAAGGAAATCTACCATACCGTATTGGAGGCTCAGATGGCAGCTCTGGAGGTTATTCGGGCTGGCGTAAAGGGTAAGGAGGTAGATAAGGTAGCTCGGGATATTATCTATAAGGCGGGCTATGAAGGCTGTTTCGGTCATGGTCTAGGTCATAGTGTTGGCTTGTTTATCCATGAGAACCCTCGTTTATCACCTCTTGAGGAAGAACTTCTTGAGGCTGGTATGATAGAAACAGTGGAACCTGGAATCTATGTTAAGGGCTTTGGGGGAGTAAGAATCGAAGATTTGGTTGCTGTTACCGAAACAGGAAACATTAATTACACTCGATCCGATAAGAGCTTAATTGAATTGTAAGAAAAAAAATGTTGCAAATAATATCAGTTTATTATACACTAGAATGTAGTCAATTTTAAGGAGGATTTTTATATGGTATCAGCAGGCGATTTTAGAAACGGACTGACAATAGAAATAGATAATGCCGTATATCAGATTATTGATTTTCAGCATGTAAAACCTGGTAAAGGTGCTGCTTTTGTAAGAACTAAATTAAGGGATATCAAAAATGGCGGCGTTACAGAGCGTACCTTCCGTCCGACTGAAAAATATCCCCAGGCTCATATTGAACGAAGTGAGATGCAGTATTTATATAGTGATGGTGAGCTTTTCCACTTTATGAATGTAAACGATTATGAGCAGATTGCTATGAATCAGGAAGCAATCGGAGATGCACTTGAGTTTGTCAAAGAGAATGAGATGGTTAAAATGCTTTCTCATAATGGACATGTATTTGCAATTGAGCCTCCGTTATTCGTTGAGCTTGTGATTACAGATACGGAACCTGGCTTCAAGGGAGATACCGCTCAAGGTGCTACCAAGCCTGCGACTGTAGAGACTGGTGCTACTGTGTACGTACCGCTATTTGTAGAATCTGGTGATAAGATTAGTATTGATACCAGAAGCGGAGAATATATGAAGAGAGTATAGCAGCTGACTGTTATGTCATTTGCTGTTAAGGGTTGTTGCATACTGGATAGTGTCATTCGTAATACTATTCAGTCCGTGACAGCCCATTTTTCAATAAAGAAATAGGTATAAAGTTGTCATTAATAGAAACATACATAACCGTATTGAAGTGACCAAGGAGAATATCTATGAAATCAAAGCTCTATCTTATCATTGCAATGTTGATCTTTGGAAGTATCAGCATATTTGTCAGGGAGATCCCCCTATCATCCGCCCAGATTGCCCTGGCTCGGGGGTTTATAGGAAGCTTATTTTTACTTGGAACAAGTGTTATTATGAAGAGGAAACTTTCAATTCCCGCAATTAAGAAAAATGCTTTATTGTTATTAGCATCGGGAGTAGGAATTGGCTTCAACTGGATTTTCCTATTTGAAGCCTATAAGTATACCTCGGTACCCAATGCAACCTTGAGCTACTATTTTGCTCCAGTAATTGTAGTTTTTCTATCGCCATTTGTATTGAAAGAAAAGCTGACGTCACTGAAGGTTACCTGTATCCTTGCAGCTTTAATAGGTATGTATTTTGTAGCCGGAGTCGGTGGTGAAGGCTTGAATCGAAGCGATCTAGTTGGTATCGGGTATGGGCTTCTTGCCGCCACGCTTTATGCTGTTGTGATTTTGATCAATAAATTCTTGAAAGGTCTAACTGGCCTTGAGACAACCTTCGTGCAGATTGCCTGCGCAACGATCGTATTAATCCCTTATGTATGGTTGGAGGGCGATTTTAGTTATAATAGCCTGAGTGTAAATACGATAGGGTTGATTCTAATCGTCGGCTTTGTTAATACAGGAATTGCTTATCTACTATATTTTTCCTCAATAAAGGGGTTAAAAGGGCAGACTGTTGCCATATTCAGCTATATTGATCCCATCTTTGCTATTATGCTATCCGCTGTATTTCTAGGAGAGAAGTTGGATTTACGCCAGCTTTTTGGGGCGGTTTTGATACTGGGATCGGCATTTTTAAGTGGTTGGACAAAGAAGGCTGACAAAACTTCTATATAATCTCTAAAAGTTCTTTGTAGACATCGTAAATCTTGTTATCTTCTAGTTCTATATCCAGAAAATATTCAACGGCCTGTTTTGCTTGGGCCACCAACATTTCCAACCCATTCACAGCCTTCATACCTAACTCCTCCGCCTGTTTTGTTAGAAGAGTGGGTGTAGGATTAAAGATGACATCCACGACAGCTTCACATTGATCAAAGCTGGTTAAGTCGAGAGGAGAAGCATCTTGCTTCGGATACATTCCGATGGGAGTGGTATTTACTATTATTTGGGCGTCCTTATGCTTCTGATAACAATCCTCGTAGGAGATCAGAGGTTCCTTTGGTGTGCGACTAACGACCAGAAGGCTTTCTGCACCTAGGTGGGTTAGGGCGGACTGGACCGTCTGAGAGGTTCCTCCATTGCCAAGGATGATACATTTTTTACCTTCAACAAGGATACCATTGGCTTTTAACATATATTCAAAACCATAAAAATCGGTATTAAACCCATATAAGCGTCCTCCCTTGTTTACGATGGTATTAACGGCGCCGATAGTTTTAGCCAAGGGATGTATCTCATCTAGATAGGGGAGTACTGCCTGTTTATATGGGATAGTTACGTTAATGGCATTGAATTCTTTCTTCTCCATGAACACTAGAAACTCCTCTTGCGTCAGAGGAATCAAATCGTATTTATAGGTCGCCATTCGTTCGTGTATTAGCTTTGAATAGCTATGTCCTAATCGATCACCTATTAAACCATATCTCATAATCTCGCTCCTTCTATATCTTAATCTTATATTCTGCAACAGTCGGAAGACTTCCAAATCAAAGGTATTAAATAGAAATAGGTACTTCCATTACGCGGTTTGTTTACCAAAGGATAATATAATCCTAGGCATTATGCAAGCTATTTTATTTACATTAATTCGGAATATTTTATGTCATTGAGAATATATTGTTTTAAGAACAGGTGGATAAGCCCTGTTTAATTTCGAAGGCGGTGATCTCATGAACACGAAAGACGAATTACTTAAAATATTTTCGATTAAATTAAGGACAGTCCTTGGAAAACTCCAGATTGATTTTAATCATCTTCAGGAGATACGACTTCGGATGAATGCTCCATTGCTTATTATCTATAAAAATAAAGAGTTCTTTGTATCTGATGAGGCCAAGCCAGTCAGTAATCCATCCCAAGGGATTGTAGTTACGAAGAATGAGATACGGGAAACGATGGAATACATAAGCAATTATTCACTCTATGCTTTTGAAGATGAGATTAAGCAAGGGTTTATTACGATTAGTGGAGGGCACCGGATCGGTATAGCAGGAAAGATTATCATTGAGGATGATAGTATTAAAGGTATGAAACACATTTCCTTTATCAATGTCAGGCTGGCTCACCAAGTGAAAGGCTGTGCAAACCCAGTACTACCATTTCTTATTAATGAGCGAGGGGATGGTATCTACCATACCTTAATCATCTCACCTCCAAGATGTGGTAAGACAACCCTTCTTCGGGACATCATTCGGCAGCTATCCAATGGAGATTCCAATTATCCTGGGATGTCGATCGGAGTAGTCGATGAACGGTCTGAAATCGGTGCCTGTTATATGGGGGTGCCACAAAATGATCTGGGCATTCGTACCGACATTTTAGATTGCTGTCCAAAAGCGGCTGGTATGATGATGCTAATCCGCTCCATGTCGCCTCAGATTATTGCAATAGATGAGGTTGGCTCAAAGGAGGATTTGGAAGCAATTGATCATGTCATAGGCTGTGGCTGTAAGCTGATTGCTACGGTTCATGGTAGCTCGATCGAAGATATTCGCAACAAGCCTGTGTTGGGGGAATTGATGGTTAAGAGACTGTTTGAGCGCTATGTAATTCTGAGTAATGTGAATCAGATCGGCCGTTTAGAAGAAATATATGATGCTTTTGGTCGGCAAATTTATGAATCAGTAGGAAGTAAAGGGGGACAAACTGTATGCTGATAACGAAACTACTTGGGTCCTTGTTGGTAATCCTATCATCAGCTGGTATGGGCTTCTATTTCAGCAATGAGATGAAATGTCGCATTGAAGACTTGAAGGAGCTTAGAAAGCTAATCGTATTATTAAGAGGAGATATTCGATATGGGAGTACACCTCTACCGGAAGCGATCAGTGCCATAGCACGAAGGCATGAAGGTAGCTTTGCCTCATTCTTTTCTCAGGTTTCCACCAAGCTTACACAACTATCCGGATTGACATTTCTGGAGATATGGAAAGAGGCTGTGGAACAAGAGCTTTCCAGTACATCCTTGAATAAACGGGACAAGTTACATCTGATACAATTTGGTGAAAACTTAGGCTATTTGGATAAGGACATGCAGATGAACACCTTGGATTTGTTTCTTTCACAGTTAGAAGAGGAGATTCAGGAGTTGACAAAATCCGTGAAGGAGAAAGCATATCTGTATAACAGCCTGGGAATAATGGCTGGTATTTTCGTTTCTATCGTAATGCTCTAAGGAAAATGCGAACTATAAATGCCTGCATTTGCGGGCGGACAGGAGCCCTTATATGGATATATATTTAATATTAAGAATTGCATTAGTAGGAATCATGGTTTCCATTCTAAATCAGCTATTGAAACAAACCAATCGGGACGAGCTGGCCTTTTTAACAAGTCTAGCAGGGCTACTTCTGGTGTTGTTTTGGCTGTTACCTTACATATCAGAATTGTTTACGACGATAAGGGATCTTTTCAATATAGTATAGCGAATAGCAAAAGCGACTAATATGTAAGACCTTTACATAAATTTGGAGTTTCGGCAGTTTGGAGGGTAGATATGATTAAAGTAGCCGTTATTGGTATCGTGGCAGTCATGCTAGCTATTATATTTAAAAAGGGGAAGGAAGAATACACCTTATATATCAGCATTGCTGCCTGTATAACAATCTTATTATTAGGAATCGGAAAGCTAGAGATAATCCTAGAAACAATCGGTAAGCTTCAGAGCTATATCAAAATAAACAAAGCATACATTGATATTCTCATAAAAATAATTGGGATCACATATGTAACAGAATTCTCTGCCTCCATCTGTAAGGACTCCGGTTATCATTCCATTGGGGAACAGGTGGAGCTTGTCGGTAAGCTAACGATCCTAGCCATGAGCATGCCAATCCTCCTAGCCTTACTCGAAACCATAGATAATTTTCTTAGAATATAATGTAAGGCTTGCCTTACTCGAAACCATAGATAATTTTCTTAGAATATAATGTAAGGCTTGCCTTACTCGAAACCATAGATAATTTTCT
>CAYMLE010000001.1:73069-86049 GCA_964391115.1 uncultured Herbinix sp.
AGAATATAATGTAAGGCTTGCCTTACTCGAAACCATAGATAATTTTCTAAGAATATAATGTAAGGCTTGCCTTACTCGAAACCATAGATAATTTTCTAAGAATATTACTAAAAACCATAGATGTTCTTATTGAGAAGGAGATGAATAGGATGAACCATAGGACAAGCGTTCTTGCTCGATATTTTGTTAGGCTTCTCATAAGTCTTCTTCTTACATTGATCTTTACTAACCTTCATACAAAGGAAGCAATGGCCACAGAAACATTCCGGGAAGATATCAATTACGATGAAATCCAGGAGGTCATTGATGATATTATGCATCAAGAAAATGACTTTGATTTTGGCGCCTATGTAGGACGACTAATGAGTGGGAAAGAGAGTTTTTCACTGACTAATATAGGAAATCAGCTGATCGGCTCCGTTAAGGATGAGATAAAAGCGAACCTTGGAACCTTGGGCCGGTTGATCTCTATCGCAATCGTAGCAGCCATATTTACAAACCTATCGATGGCCTTAAAGAATAATCAAGTGTCAGATACCGGCTATTATGTCTCATACCTACTGTTATTTGGATTACTAATCAGTTCTTTCATCACAGCCTCTGTGATCGCAAGCACTGTCATAAGTAGGATTCTTGATTTTATGAAGGCTCTAGTACCAGCCTATTTTATGGCAGTTGGGTTTTGTACCGGAAGTGCAACCTCCTTGGTGTTCTTTGAAGCAGCATTAATAATTATCAGTCTGGTGGATCTGGTTCTCTTGAAGATTGTGATACCTTTGATTAATTTTTATCTGGTTGTTAGTCTAGCCAATAACCTTTCCAAGGAGGATTTACTATCTAGACTAGCTGACTTATTTGAAACCATCATCAAATGGCTTCTTAGAAGTCTTTTGGCAGCAGTCGTTGGGTTTCAGGCAATCCAAGGTCTGATTGTCCCCGTGGCAGATCAGGTAAAGCGTTCCGTGTTCTTCAAAGCTTCCGAATCCATTCCTGTGATTGGAAACACCCTAGGGTCAGTTACGGAGACGGTACTAAGTGCAGGGGTGCTATTGAAGAATGCGGTTGGAGTGGCAGGGCTTGTGGTTATTCTAACCATATGTGTCGTTCCGATACTCAAATTACTGATCATTGCAATTATCTATAAAGGTGCCAGTGCAGCCCTCCAGCCAATCTCTGATAAGAGAATTATCGAATGCATCGGGGCATCAGCAAAATCAGCTGAAATGCTGTTAAACTCAGTGTTTGTTGGAACGGTATTATTTCTACTCTCCATTACAATCGTAGCGGTATCCACCGGCGGGGTAAAGTAAATCAGTATCCCAAGACCATTTCGCAATGGTCTAAAGAAACACTCGTATGGAAAGGTTGTGGTAAATTGGATGTGCTGTATGACTGGATTCGTAATCTTGTTATTTACATGATCTTAAATACGATCATCATGAATTTGCTGGGAAATAGCAGCTACAAGAAATACGTCAGCATAGTTTCTGGTATGATTTTAGTATTAATCGTAATATCTCCTTTCATTAAGTATCTCAGAATGGAGGGGAATCTTGATTATTATCTGCAGTCCAATGCATTTGCTGTGGAGACATCCGATTTTAAGAATAATCTAATACAGATGGAGGATCAACAGATGAATGCTGTATTTGAGGAATACACAGATCGTATCAGAAGCCAAGTAGAGCGTATTCTTACAGGAGAAGAGCTGAAACTAGATCGCCTTGACGTGATCTATAACAAGGATACGAATAGTGTCAGCTTTGGAGAAATCACCCGTATGGAGATAGAAGCTAGATATGATAGTGATGAGAAGCCCAAACAAAGCCAGATTGAAGTAGAACGAATTGAAATTGGAAGCATTGTCGGTGGAGAGGAAAGAAAACAGGAGCTAGCAGTAAATACGCCTTCTCCGGCTGAAATTAATATAAAAAATAAATTGTCGGACTTCTATAATATAAAGGCAGATAATATAAATATTAGTATACAGGGAGGATAATATGGATAAGAAAAAGATATCCCTGAAGGAGATAGGACTACCAAAGCTACTGTTGATTTTTGTAGTAGGTATTCTACTCATATTGCTATCAATTCCAAATATGTTTCAAAAACCTTCCAACAACGGGAGCAAATCGAGTGAAAATATTGCAAGGCAGCAAATTGATGGGAATACGACAAGCACTATTGTGAATACCTATGTAACAGAAATGGAAGAAAAGCTGGAAAACATTCTTAGAAAGGTAAGTGACATCGGTGACGTTAAAGTAATGATAACCTTGAGCGGATCCAGTGAGCAAATACCTTTAAAGGATAGTCCTTATACGCAGGAAGGCTTAAATGAAATCGACGGGGAGGGCGGAAGCAGAACAAATAATAGTATTAAGCGGGAAGAGAGTACCGTTCTGGTTAATGAGGATGGGAAAACAATACCTTACATAATACAGGAGCTTGAACCGGAAGTAGAAGGAATTTTAATCGTAGCAGAAGGTGGAGATAATGTTAGGGTGATGAAGGACATTATGGAGGCGGCAGAGGTATTATTTGGAGTACCTATGCATAAAATTAAAGTAATGAAAATGAGTGATGGGATTAAATGATCAGGAGGTTTATAAATGAAGAATATATTTAAGAAAAATCAAATCATAATTACAGCGCTTGCAATTATGATCGCGATTGCCGGTTATCTAAGCTTTACCAACAATGATAAACCGGGGGAGAATGTAGCGTTACAGACTGCTAATCCGGATCTCGAAGAACTGGATATCATCACAGAAGTAGATGGATCGCAGCTGGCGCAAGCGGATGTTGACGGAACCGATGATACTACAACTGATGATACCGCAGCGGACGATACCACGACGGATGATACCGCAGCTGAGAATGTCGATGATACCGATTTGGATGCAACGGCAGACGATAATGATGAAACTACTCCGGTGGAGACCCTAGATGATGATGGAGACGAATTAGGTGATATCTCCGATGAGGATATTCTTGCGGCGGCGAATGACGTAACCGATACGGCTGAGCTTGATCTGGAGGATGGAGTTCCTGGCGAAGCAGTCCTGGCAAGTACAACGATTGATCCTAACTTCTTTATCTCTAATCGTTTGGAAAGAGAGCAGATGAGAGCGAGAAATACAACAAGATATCTAGAGATTATTGAGAGCCCTGATGTTGCTGAAACTCTAAAACAGGAAACGATAGCTAAAATGATAGAGCTGACTGACATCTCAGAAAAAGAGAATAATACAGAAATCGCGCTGGAAGCCAGAGGCTTTGATGATGCTTTAGTTAGTATCAATGATGGCAGAGTTGACATTGTCATTAATACAGTCAGCATTTCCGATCAACAGTTAGCAATTATAGAAGAGATCGTTAAGTCCAAGACCAGCATACCTGTAGCGAAAATGACAATTGTTCCGACGGTTTTGGAAGAATAATGAAAAAATATTTTTTACAATTGAAAAAGTTGTGTATTTTGGTATAATACTATATAATATCTAAAGGATGATAAATATCTATAATATTATATAGTATGGACCAAATCATATAAGAACTAAGGAGGTATTTGCCGTGAACAAGGAACCTGAAATTAGGAATACTTATAAAATACATGAAAATGGTAAGGTAGGCGAGGTGCAGATTGCTGATGAAGTTGTGGCAGTGATAGCAGGGCTGGCTGCAACTGAGGTGAAAGGTGTATCTGCGACCTCTGGTGTTACCAACGATTTAGCCGGTAAGTTAGGTAAGAAGAATCTATCTAAGGGTGTTAAAGTCCTGGTTAGCCCGGATGCTGTTTCGGTTGATATGGCCCTAACCCTGGACTATGGATATGGCATTCCTGAGACGGCGCAGCAGGTACAAGAGAAGGTTAAATTGGCGATAGAGAATATGACCGGTTTGCAGGTCAAGGAAGTTAATATCAGGATCGCTGGTGTTAATATTGTAAAAGAGTAATTTCCAAACAACCCTTAGATGCAAATTTAAGGGTTGTTTGTTCTTACGTTTAAATGATAGACCAGAGGATAGAAAATAATAAATGATGAGCTGCCGATTGGCGCTATATAGGAGGAAACCTGGCTGTGACAAGAAGAGAAATAAGAGAACACGCTTTCCTAATGCTGTTTCGTAAGGATTTTTACGGGGCAGAGGATTTAAAGGAACAGATAGAATTATACATTACCGAATTACAGAAACCGACCATGGAGGAATATGCCTACCTAACCAACCGACTGAATGAAGTATTGGACAAGCTGGAGGCGATCGACACTATTCTTTCTGAAGCAGCCAGTGGTTGGAAGCTAAAACGTATGGGAAAAGTAGACCTAACAATTCTACGATTAGCAGTATTTGAGATGCGTTATGATGAAGAGATTCCAGTGAAGGTAGCCATAAATGAAGCAGTAGAGCTAGCCAAGAAATTCGGAGGAGATGATTCACCGGGCTTTGTCAATGGAGTGTTGGCGAAGTTGGCATAGGCAGTTTCTGACTATAGTCATTTTTCTGGTCCGTCATGGCAGGAGAGCTCGTTGTGGCATAAGAAACGGAGAAGGATATGGAAAGAGCATACTCTGTAACGGAGATTAATCAATATATTAAAAATATGTTCCTTCGAGATCATATTTTAAGCCGCATCTATGTAAAGGGTGAGGTGTCAAACTGTAAATACCATACCTCCGGGCATATCTATTTTACCTTAAAGGATTCCCAGGGGCAATTGGCTTGTGTTATGTTTGCAGGACAGAGAAGAGGACTTAAATTCCGTCTGGAGGAAGGGCAGAGTGTTATCGCCCTCGGAAGCATCACAGTATACGAGAGAGACGGCAAATATCAGCTATATGCCAATGAAATATTACTGGATGGGCTTGGTATATTATATGAACGTTTTGATAAGCTGAAGAAGGATCTGGAGGCGGAGGGGTTATTTGATCCCGCTCATAAAAAGCCTATTCCAGCACATCCGAAGAAGGTTGGTATAGTAACCGCCTCGACCGGAGCAGCGATACAGGATATCATCAACATATCGAAAAGACGTAATCCCTACGTACAGCTAGTTCTCTATCCGGCTCTGGTGCAGGGAGCGGGGGCAGCGCAAAGTGTAGTACGAGGTATAAAAGCCTTGGATAAGATGGGTGTAGATACAATCATCATAGGAAGAGGTGGCGGGTCGATTGAAGACCTATGGGCGTTTAATGAGGAAATCGTTGCTCGAGCAGTTTATGAATGCCATACACCGATTATATCAGCAGTCGGCCATGAAACCGATGTAACGATAGCGGATTATGTGGCTGATCTGAGGGCACCTACTCCATCCGCAGCAGCGGAATTGGCAATCAATGATTATCTGTTCTTTCAAAATCAGCTTAGGGATTACCGAAGACAGCTGGATAAGGCTATGGTGCAGAAGCTTACATATACCCAGTCCAGAATGAAGGAGTATAAGCTCAGGCTGTTCTATGCTAGCCCCTCCTATCAGATTAAACAGAAGAGGCAACGATTGATAGAGATCGAGCAGAGACTTCAGTACAAAATAAACCAGGGTATGAAGGCGAAGAGACATCGGTTGGAGCTCTACATTGCCAAGCTAGAAGGGCTATCTCCTTTATCTAAGTTAAGTAAGGGCTATGCCCTGGTCATCGGTCCTGATCAAAAGTCTATGCAAAGTATAAAAGAGGTATCAAGCGATGACTTGATTACCATCTCCTTAATCGATGGAGATATTCGGGCTAGAGTAGAGGATACCGTTGAACTGAAACGAAATATAACCACTTAACCCAAGACAAGGTTGAGAAGAAATAAGGTAAGAGTTTCACTCTGCAGAGCCAGAATTGTATTCACAATTTTGACTCGCATGTAGTCGCATAAGCTCTGGCAAGGAGGTAATTATGGAAGTTAAGACGTTCAAATTAGAAGAGTCATTTGATAAGTTGGATGAGATAATAGAATCGCTGGAAAAACCGGACATTAGCCTAGAGAATTCATTTACCCTATATCAGGAGGGGATGAAGCTATTAAAGGCTTGTAACGATTCAATTGATAAAGTAGAAAAGGAACTGATGATATTAGGTGAAAATGGAGAGAGCAATGAACTTTGATATCGAACTTCAGCAGAGAACAGGTGAGATTGAGGCCCTTCTAAGTAAGTTTCTTCCCAAGGAAGAGGGTATGCATAATACTCTCATGAAGGCAATGAACTACAGCCTGATTGCAGGAGGTAAGAGACTCAGACCAATGCTGATGGAGGAGACCTTCCGTTTGTTTGAGGGTAAGGACAAGAACCTCTTAGAGCCATTTATGGCTGCTGTAGAGATGATTCACACCTACTCTTTGGTTCATGATGACCTGCCTTCGATGGATAATGATGAATACCGAAGGGGTAGAAAAACGACTCATGTTGTATATGGCGAGGCTATGGCCTTACTCGCCGGCGATGGTCTGTTGAATTATGCCTATGAGACTGCAGTGGGAGCGTATAAGAGAATTTATAAGGACAAGCCTATAAATGATCCTATGGATGAACTGAATGCCTATAAACGAGTATTAAGAGCCTTAGAGATTCTTGGAGCCAAAGCTGGCATCCATGGAATGATCGGTGGACAGGTGATTGATATGGAGGGAAATCAGAATAACGTGGACAAAAACCGCTTGGATCTGATGTATCGATTAAAGACCAGTGCATTGATTGAAGCCTCCATGATGATTGGTGCTGTATTAGCAGGAGCCGATGAACAGGCTGTTAATCAGGTAGAAGCCATCGCATCTGACATCGGACTTGCCTTCCAAATTCGAGACGATATATTAGATATAACGAGTAATATGGAGGTACTGGGTAAGCCAGTTCATAGTGATGAGAAAAATGAGAAGATAACCTATGTAAGCTTAATGGAACTTGAACAGGCCAAGGAAGCGGTTAATCGTATTTCCAATCGTGCACTCAAAGCCTATGAGGCTCTTGCTTACCATAATGAATATTTAGAAACCTTAATTCGTAAGCTAGTTACCAGAGAAAAATAAGAAATTACTCCAGTGGTTGGAAATGAGGTGCAATATTGCCAAATTTATTGGATTATATAGATCAAGCAAATGATATAAAAAAGATAAAGCCCCAGGAATACAAGAATCTTGCAAAGGAAATCCGGGCTTTTTTAGTGGAGCATATAAGTAAAACCGGAGGGCATCTAGCATCAAACCTAGGGGTTGTAGAGCTAACCATGGCACTACACCTGTTCTTAAATCTACCTCAGGATAAAATAATCTGGGATGTCGGTCATCAGGCTTATACTCACAAGATTCTTACCGGTAGGAAATGTCAGTTTGAAAGTCTTCGACAGTTGGATGGGATCAGCGGCTTTCCGAAAACATCGGAAAGTGATTGTGACTCCTTTGATACCGGTCACAGCTCGACAGCTATTTCAGCAGCTCTGGGTCTGGTTAAGGCCAGAGACCTTAAGGGAGAAGATCATAAGATCGTAGCAGTAATAGGGGATGGTGCACTGACCGGTGGCATGGCCTTAGAGGCACTCAATAACGCCGGAAGATTGAAAACAAATTATACAATTATACTGAACGATAATAACATGTCAATCTCTGAAAATGTCGGGGGTCTGGCTAATTATCTGGCAGAGCTTCGGACGAGTACAAAATATACTGGATTCAAAGAAACAATGGAGCAAACTCTTTCAAAAGTTCCTGGGGTTGGAGACGCTGTTGTTAGTCGGCTAAAACGTTCCAAGGATGCAATCAAATATTTCATGCTTCCCAGTATGTTCTTTGAGGATATGGGGTTGACCTATATTGGGCCAATCGACGGTCATAATATTCCACAGATGATGGCTGCATTAAAGGCTGCTTCCCGGTTAAAGAAGGCTGTGGTGGTCCATGTTCTCACGAAGAAGGGCAAGGGCTATGCTATGGCAGAGAAGTACCCTAGTAGGTACCATGGAATAGACCCCTTCGATGTAATAAGTGGTAAGCCAATAAAGACAGATAAGAGTACTCCCTATACTAAGGTGTTTTCGGACGCCCTGGTAAAGCTTGCTAAGAAGGATGATAAAGTTGTGGCAATCACAGCGGCAATGCCCAATGGGACTGGCTTAGCGGAATTTAAGAAAAAATTCCCGGAACGGTTCATTGATGTAGGAATTGCGGAACAGCATGCGGTTACCTTCGCGGCGGGGCTCGCCATGGGAGGTTTCAAGCCGGTGGTGGCGATTTATTCCACATTCCTGCAACGGGCCTATGACCAAATAATCCATGATGTATGTATCAATAACTTGCCAGTCGTATTCGCCATTGATCGGGCAGGTATAACCGGTCGGGACGGGAAAACCCATCAAGGGATCTATGATTTATCTTTTCTTTCCCATATCCCTAATCTGATGGTTATGGCACCAAAGAATGGACAAGAGTTAGAGGACATGCTGGCTTATGCTTTAACCTATCCGGGTCCGGTAGCAATACGTTATCCGAAGGGGGATGCATACCAAGGATTTGAAGAAAACCGTGAGCCGATCCAATATGGAAAAAGTGAAATTCTTACCCAAGAGGATGGTATCGCTATTCTCGCTGTTGGCAGTATGGTAAAGATTGCAGCAGAGGTAGCAGAGCAGATTCGGAATAAGGGAAAACGAGTAACCCTAGTGAATGTTCGTTTCGTCTCTCCGTTAGATACTTCGCTTTTGGATACTCTAGCTGCTAATCATAAAGTATTTGTTACCATGGAAGAGAATATCCGTAGCGGTGGATATGGGCAAAAGGTGTCGGACTATCTTTATGAGGCCGGTAAACAAAAAATCAAGTTTATTAATATATCTATTCCGGACATGTTCGTTGAACATGGTGGAGTGGGCGAGCTATACCAAAAACTGGGCCTGGATGTAGAGAGCCTAGTGAATCGAATTCTCAATAAATAGGATAGGATATGATATACCCGCAGTTCCGAATGTATTTGTGGATTGCGGGTTCCTTGATGATAATTATTGTGGATAAGAAGAGATAAAAGAATAAGATTCGAGATTTATGTGATACGGAAACTGAAGTTAAAGGGAAGTAGAAAAAGAATTTCAATGAAGGTGATAGAATGAAGGAACGTTTGGATGTCATGTTAGTGAACCGAAACCTGGCTGAGACCAGGGAAAAAGCGAAGGCAATCATCATGTCTGGCAATGTATTCGTTGATGGTCAGAGAGAGGATAAGGCTGGAAGCACATTTCCTGAGGGTGTGGCCATAGAGGTAAAAGGGAATCCTTTGAAATATGTGAGTCGAGGTGGATTAAAGCTGGAGAAGGCTATGGAGCGGTATGGACTTAGCCTGGAAGGGGAAATCTGTATGGATATCGGCTCTTCTACTGGTGGATTTACGGACTGCATGCTGCAGAATGGAGCAGTTAAGGTTTATGCGGTGGACGTTGGCACCAACCAGCTAGCTTGGAAGCTACGGCAGGATAGTAGAGTGATCTCTATGGAGAAGACAAATATCCGCTATCTGACACCAGAGGAAATAGAGGATCCGATTACCTTTGCTTCTATCGATGTGTCTTTCATTTCACTCACTAAGGTGCTATTACCGATACGGGAACTCCTTGCCCCAGAGGGAGAAATAGTTGCTTTGATTAAGCCTCAGTTTGAGGCCGGCAGAGACAAGGTCGGTAAGAAGGGGGTAGTCAGAGATCAGAAGGTTCACAAAGAAGTAATACAAACGGTAACCGAATATGCAACCTCCATAGGATTTTCTTGCCTTGATCTGGACTTCTCTCCAATTAAAGGACCAGAGGGTAATATTGAATATTTATTATATTTAAAGAAAATATTATTCAATCAAGAGGAAGGCAAGACGGTAACTGGAATGAACATATCGCAGACGAAAATCAATGAGGTTGTAGAACAATCCCATACTCAGCTCACGGAAGGTTGAGGCTTCCGTTACTGTATGGAATAACCGTAGTAAAATCGGACCAATAAAGTTGTCTTGAATTTATTGGTATTCTATGCTAGACTTTTAATAGAATATTTATTCGTATTCCGTGTAAGAATTAAGTACAAATATATGTCGAAATACCATTCCTATGAAGGAAAGCGCTGGGAGCATCGAAGTTTATGGATCATTTTTTAATTATAACGAATACAGAGAAGGATAAGGATTCGATTATAACGAATCGAATTGCTGCGTATATTGAAAAGGCTGGTAAACAAGCTATATTATCCAAGGGATCTTCTGATCAAGTGGAGGATGTTAGTCCTTCCATTATGGATAAAGTGGAGTGTGCCATTGTCCTTGGTGGGGATGGAACTATCATTCATGCAGCCAATGATCTAATGAAGAGGGGAATACCCATTCTTGGTGTTAATCTAGGAACCTTGGGTTTTTTAGCTGAGGTTGAAGAACAAACGGTACTAACTGACTTAGATCGACTTTTCGAAAACGATTTTATCATTGAGAAAAGATTGATGCTTGAGGGCAAAGTGAATACCAACCTAGCTGAATATGCCCTTAATGATATCGTAATAACCAGAAAAGGATTTTCAAGAATAATTAGTTTGAATATTTACTTGAATGACCAGCTAGTAGATGTTTTTCGAGGCGATGGTGTAGTTATCTCAACTCCGACTGGCTCCACCGCTTATAATCTTTCAGCAGGGGGTCCCATCGTAGATCCCAGGGCTAAAGTTATGGTTATAACGCCAATTTGTCCACACTCTCTCAGCCCTAGAAGTATTGTAGTGTCAGCAGAGGATACCATTCAGGTGGTGGTTGGCAAAAGTAAGAAGACGCAAGAAGCGGAGGCAACGGCTACCTTTGACGGGCAAAAGTTAATAGATCTTGGAACGGACGATCATATCCTAATCAAGAAAGCCCGATACGACACGAAGTTAATAAAGCTGAACCAGACCGGTATCTATGATATTTTGAGATCAAAACTAAGCAATAACGTAGATTAATTAAATACAGAAAGGCACTGGAGGAAATATGAAAATAAGCAGGCAAAGTAAAATTATTGAGTTGATTAGCAAGCATGATATTGAAACTCAGGAAGAGCTGGCAGAACGTCTCATGCAGGATGGTTATAATGTAACTCAAGCAACTGTTTCCAGAGATATCCGAGAGTTGAAACTAACTAAAGTGGCCATGGATGGTGGCAGACAGAAATATATTGTATTACAAAAGGCTGAGCCTGGAATGAGTGAAAAGTATACCAGAGTCTTAAGAGATGGCTTCGTATCCATGGATATGGCACAGAACATCCTTGTTATTAAGACGGTATCCGGTATGGCTATGGCAGTGGCAGCAGCACTGGATGTCCTTCAGATGAACAGTATCGTTGGCTGTATCGCCGGGGATGATACCATTATGTGTGCGATCCGTACCGTAGATGACACCGTTGGTGTTATGGAATAGCTAAATCGATTTATTAACAATATAGAATAGTACGAGGAACGATAACATAGTTTACTATGAAAGATCAACCTCTAACAGATTGTAATTAACCTAAGAGTAGGTCGGGCACTCCTGGCCTACTTTTTCACGGAATAAGACAAGACAATGTATCAAGAGGCTACATACAATTCTGACAGGTATTGTAATACTTGCCGATTTGTAGAAACAATGGTAGAATGATAAAGGTTAAAAACTTCAATGAGGATATAATAATTCATTTAATAAACATATATTTAATTTAGTAAGGAGAGTTGTTGATATGTCAGGACATTCTAAGTTTGCGAATATTAAGCATAAGAAAGAAAAAAACGATGCTACAAAGGGTAAGATATTTACCAAATTAGGACGTGAGATTGCAGTTGCAGTCAAAGAGGGTGGAGCGGATCCGAATGTAAATAGCCGTTTAAAGGATATTATAGCAAAAGCTAAGTCAAACAATATGCCGAATGATACCATTGACCGTAGTATTAAGAAAGCGGCAGGAGATGCTAATTCTGTGGATTACGAAGTGGTAACCTATGAGGGTTATGGTCCAAATGGTATTGCAATTATTGTTGAAGGCCTAACCGATAATAAGAATCGTACAGCTGCAAATATTAGGAATGCCTTTACTAAGGGGTATGGCAATATAGGAACCATCGGCTGTGTGTCCTTTATGTTCGATAAGAAAGGTCAGATTATCATCGATAAGGAAGAGTGTGATTTGAAGGGTGATGACCTGATGATGATTGCTCTAGATGCAGGAGCCGAGGATTTCAAGGAAGAGGAAGATAGCTTTGAGATCATTACGGATCCCGAAACCTTCAGTGATGTTAGAGAAGGTCTAGAGAAGGAAGGCATCTCCATGGCTCAAG
The DNA here is from genome assembly GCA_964391115.1 of uncultured Herbinix sp. Classification (GTDB taxonomy): domain Bacteria; phylum Bacillota; class Clostridia; order Lachnospirales; family Lachnospiraceae; genus Mobilitalea. Next base: position 85,361 of record CAYMLE010000001.1, read on the forward strand.
CCGAAGTATCCATGATTCCTCAGACCTGGGTAGAATTAAAGGATGAGCAAGAGATTAAGAACATGCAGAAGATTCTTGACTTACTTGATGAGGATGATGATGTGCAGGAAGTATATCATAACTGGGATGAGTAAGGGATTATTTCGGTAATATTCAGTGTTTATCAGTGTTTACAGCGTTTTATAACAGAGTTTTAACAGTGTTTTTGGCAGTGTTTTAACAGATTTTCTTAACCAGTTAAGATATACTGCCACTTTTCCATAACTCAAAAGGGCATACATCTTTCACTCCTGTATATCGTAACAGATAAGGGAGTGATTTTTTTATGTTTAATACTGAGATTTTACAAGAATTTATATTTGACTGTAGAATGAGAAAGCTATCAGAAAGAACTGTCAAAGGTTATAACAATAATAATCTGGCACTATTCCGTTATATCTCTACAGAATACGGTATTGAGGAACTAGAGGAGACTAACCATATAGCAATAAGAGGTTATATCGAGTTTCTAACGAATAAAGGACTTTCAGAGACATATATAAATAGTCTGCTAAAATGTTTTAAGGCTTGTTTCAATTACTGTATTCAAGAGAGATATATTAACAGAAATCCCATGGATAAGGTTAAGAAACAGAAAGAGGCTATTCCACTAATACTTACATTCAATGATGATGAAGTTAAAAGGATGA
>CAYMLE010000002.1:0-54135 GCA_964391115.1 uncultured Herbinix sp.
GTATTGATGGATAAGGCTAGCGAAGCCGATATTAACAAAGTGGAGTGGGCATTAAGTCATAGTGGCTTTGCAAGTAGAATAAAGACTTTGGAGCATGGACTAGAGACTGAACTGACATCCGAATTTGCTAAGGATGGGGTAAACCTTTCTGGTGGTGAGAGCCAGAAGCTAGCGATTGGTCGTGTGTTTTATAAGGATGCGGGTCTGATTATTCTAGATGAGCCATCGAGTGCATTGGATCCGATCGCTGAATACCAGTTAAATCATTCTATGCTCGATGCAGCAAAAAACAAAACGGTTATTTTCATATCACATCGGTTGTCTACAACACGCTTGGCAGACCGCATTATCATGCTGGAGAAAGGCAGAATAGTAGAACAGGGGACACACGATGAGCTACTTAAACTTGATGGTAAGTATGCAAGTATGTGGCGGGCACAGGCCGGACAATATATCGCAGTGAGCTAATAGATAGGAAAAATTGATTCATCAGAATGTATAACAAAGTACATTGCTAAAATAGCTTGAATTATCTAGACTAAATGTATGAATTGCAATCTCGATGTTGGCTCACTCTAAATTACATACAAATACGATATAAGATTACACAAATGATATAAGATTACACAAATGATATAAGATTACACAAATGATATAAGATTACACAAATGATATAAGATTACACTTATAATAAAGGAGGATGATCGATATGAATTTTGATAATTTTCAATGGACAATACCAACAAAATACGAAGTGGAAAATGATAGTATACAGATTTATGCTCCAGCAAATACCGATTATTTTGTTAATCCAATTGACGGAACCGTAAGAGCAGATGCGCCGTTCTACTATAAAGAGGTGGAAGGCGATTTTATTCTTAGAGCAAAGGTCAGTCATGATTTCGTTTCTACCTATGATGCTTGTGTACTACTTGCGCTTGATCATGATAAACTTTGGGCTAAGGCTTGCTTTGAATATACAGACATCGATACCAATTCTGTAGTTACTGTAATGACCAATGAAAAATCCGATGATGCAAATGGAATTAATATTGATGGCAAAGAAATATGGATGCAAATGAGCCGTAAAGATAATGTTTTTGCAATTCACTATTCCAATGATGGACAGGATTTCAAGATGGCCCGACTGGCATATCTACCGATGCAAAAGAAGATTAAGGTCGGATTAGAAGCTCAATCACCGACTGGTGAGGGGGGAATTCGTATGTTCAATAATGTATCCCTAGAGCTTCGAAGTCCTTCGGATATCCGGGAAGGTAAATAATAGAGTATTAAAAAGAATAATAAAAGGCTAACCATGGGGTCAGTTTATCATACAACCTCAATGGGTTAGCTTTTTTTTTACATTAATTTTATTATAAGTAGTAGGTGACTTGGTTTTAAGTATTTAAATAAGACACTCTAAATTCAAAAATTTGAAACTTCTAAATTTGAAACATATAAATTTAAAATTCAAATCTATATGTCTCATACGTCTTAGCTGAATGCTTACCATATTTGTTATATACATTAATAAAAGTTTATTAAATTAATTTGATATCTACAATAATAATATATTGACAATAGTGTACGACATACAGTATACTGTTTTTGAGGTGATGATAATGGAATCAATCGATGAACTGATTAGTTCACTTACGGTAGAATTGAAAAGAGGGTCTTTGGTTTTATTGGTGCTAAGTCAGCTTCGTACCAATGAATATGGATATTCCCTTGTTCAAAAGCTTGAACAGAAGAATGCCCCTATTGAAGCAGGAACCCTTTACCCCCTTTTAAGGAGATTGGAAAAACAGAAATTGCTTATCAGTGAATGGGATACAAGCGAAAGTAGACCACGTAAATTTTATACATTAAGTGATGAAGGCAAATAGGTATATAAACAATTGAAAGAGGAGTGGAGGTCTATGTCTGCTCAATTAGAACATTTATTGAAGGAGGATGAGAAGAATGAAGTTAATTGAACGATATGTATATGCGGTTATGGAATATCTGCCGTTTGAGCTTCGTGAAGACATAGGAAAAGAGCTTCACACAAACATTGAAGATATGCTGCCTGATGACTATACAGAAGAGGAGGTATATCAGGTATTAGTGAATCTTGGCAGTCCCTTGAAGCTTGCCAGCGAATATAACTCACAAAAAAGATATGTTATCGGTCCGGGATATTATGAGCAATATATTTCTATGCTAAAAATGGTGATTGGAATATGTGTTTCGGTAACTTTGGGTATTGCAGCACTTGTATGGATATTAGAATTTAATGATGGTGGCCAACTCATAGAAAACATATCTAAACTGATCGGTACTTTAATTTCTGCTGGAATTGAAGGAGCATTGCAGGGGGCATTCTGGGTAACTTTAGTATTTGTCATACTAGAAAGAAGTGGTGTGGAGGCGGGTTATTTACCCTTCTTCAATAAAGAATGGACTCCAGATGATTTGTCAGAAGAATCTGCTAACGACAAATTAAAGATATCTCGCGGAGAGACAATATTTACAATGTGTGCCACAATACTCTTCACAGCTCTGATTTATGTTCAACCTCAATTAATCGCCTTTTATACGATGGAAGGTAAGGGACGGTTAACGATATCACCGTTATTTAATTTGGAGCGATTGGACTTTTATCTGCCTATCTTATTGATATTAGCATTTATACAATTGGCATTATCTGTATGGAAATATATAGCAAAGCATTGGAGCTTACCATTAATAATTATGAATGCAGTATATAATACGGTCATTAGCATCTTAATAATCGTGCTGATGAATGATATTACCCTATTCAATTCTGGCTTTACCCAGGCAATAGGTAATGTCACAAAAGCCAGCTCATTAACGATTTCTAATTGGTTAACTACAAGCAAATGGATATTTATCCTCGTATTCATTGGAATTTGCGTTTGGGATAGTACTATAATCTTTGTAAGATATCTAAGAAAATCAAAAATATAAATATTAGTGAAAAGACCATTTGTTTTCATAGGCTATGAAAACAAATGGTCTTTTTGATATATAGATATAACGAAACATTCGTAATGAAACATAAGTAACGAAACATACGTTGTGGAACGTTAACAATATAGTTGAGATAAATTGTTAAAATAAGTTTAAAAGAACCAAGAATACTATTGACATACATAAAATGGTATTATATTCTATTAATAGACCGACGGTCGGTCTATTAATAGAATGGAGTGACATTATGAGAATTACTAAAATATACGACGATAGAAGGAATGAGATTCTGAATACAGCGGAACGGCTATTTCATACAATGGGGTATGACGATTGTACTGTTAATGACATTATTAATGAGGTTTCAATAGCTAAGGGTACGTTTTATCATTATTTCAAATCAAAAATGGAAGTCTTGGAGGCAGTAGTATTACGCTTTTCGGATACCGTAATTAGCAGAGTTAACGAATTAATAGATTTGGAGGGTATTCGTCCAGAAGAAAAGCTTTTTCGTGCTTTTAAGTCAATGCAGATGAAGGATCCGAGTGGTAGTTATGTTATCGATGAGATGCATAAGGTTGACAATGCAATATTACATCAGAAATCCTTAAATCAAATGGTAGTCGCTATGGCACCAGCTTTAACAAAAATAATTGAAGAAGGTATTGAAAAGGAAGCTTGGAGCTGTAGATATCCATTATCATATATGCGGATATTTCTGGCATCTGCGTTAACCTTAATGGATGAAGGTATATTTGAACAAGAAGCTGACTCACAGCAGGAGATCATGGTAGCATTGATCTCAATACTTGAGATGATGTTAGAGGTTCCGGAAAATTATTTGATGAAATTCTATTTCCAGAGCCAGGAAGAAAAGTGAATAGTAAACATGTTAAATTATGAAGGAGAAGGGATTCAATACTAATGGAGAATGGTATTTTAGTAGAGTGTGCATATGGGATAATAAAAAGTTATAGAGGGGGAAGCCGATGGATTGGTTAATCGTTAAGAATGATTTAAAAAGAAATAAAGTGATAAATCTAGCCTTACTATTATTTATGGCGTTTTCGGCATGTCTCGTAGTTTTATCCGTGATAATGTCAGTACAGACATTTACATCGATTTCTAAATTATATAAGACTGCGCAGCCGCCGCATTTTCTTCAGATGCACAAAGGAGAAATTGATCAAGCAAACATTGATGAATTTATGTCTAGCTATGAAGGTGTAACTAATTGGCAGACAGTTACCATGATTGATGTATACGGTGATAGCCTAACAATAGTTCAAAAGGAGAAATCTTTCGATCTTTCTGATTGTCGTCTCGATATTGGACTGGTGAAGCAGAATGAAACAAGGGACTTGCTCTTAAATTCCAAACATAAAAAAGTAACTCTTGAAAAGGGTGAAGTCGGCATTCCTGTGCTTTTAAGGGAAATGTATGGCATGGAAATCGGTGATCAGGTTATTCTGACCGATCGTGATGTCAGGAAAGAATTTGTTATTAAGGAATTCGTATTAGATTCTCAGATGAATTCCCCAATGGCATCCTCCACTAGAATTCTATTAAGCGACGAAGATCATGAGGAGCTTTCCGGTCGCATTGGAGAGCATGAATATATTATTGAAGCGTATTTTAATGATTCAAAGGAAGCATCTAATTTTCAGACTGCCTATGAAAATGCAGAACTTCCACAAAACGGGCAAGCGGTAACCTACACCATGATATTTATGCTGAGTGCATTAACAGATATGGTAATGGTGTTCGTATTACTTCTAGTAAGTGTACTTTTGGTCATTGTCTCATTTATCTGTGTCAAATTTACAATTATGGCAGCTTTGGAGGAAGAAATAGGTGAGATCGGGACTATGAAAGCCATTGGGCTACAATATGCTGATATCAGAGACTTATACCTTAGCAAGTATAGGATGTTAGCCTTAGTAGGTATCATCACAGGATATCTTCTAGCATTCCTACTAAGTAGTGTATTTACAAAGCATATCACTACAACCTTTGGAGACATAAAGATAACTATCTTAGCTTTTGTCTTATCCCTCGTTGCAGGTTGTCTTGTATTCTTTCTAATCAACCATTATTGTAAGAAAATATTAAAGAGAATCAAAAAGGTTACCGTTGTCAATGCTCTGGTTCGTGGAAAGGGATTTGAAAAAAGTAAGGGAGCCATCAAAGATGGGCTTTATAAATCAAAGAAGCTACCTGTGAACTGGTTGATGGGAATACGAGAGGTTTTCTACAAGTTTAATAACTGGATTATTGTATTTGCGGTAGTATTAATTGCGGTGCTAATGATATTGGTTCCAGTCAATCTGATGAATACCTTCGAGGCCCCTGAATTTATTACCTATATGGGAAGTTCATTGGAAGATATTCTGATTGAAGTGGAAAATGGAAATAACCTGGAAGCAGGATATCAGAATGTAAAACAGCTCTTAGAAAATGAGAGTACGATTGAAAACTACCATGAATTTAGAAGGGTACGTGTCCAAACGGAAGATATCGACGGAGAGCTGGCAATTATTCATATAGACTGCGGAACATCCGCAGGAAATCAACTGCAATATCTCAGTGGAAGAGCACCTAAGGGAGAAAATGAAATTGCCCTTTCCTATCTTAACGCCAATGAGATCGGAAAAACGACCGATGACAGGATGGTGCTGTTCTTTGAGGACAAAGAGCAGGAGTTTGTAATATCGGGAATCTATCAGGATGTTACCAGCGGCGGATATACGGCAAAGTCAAAATATGATTTTGCAGGAAATTCTTCTGAAAAGTATTCTTTTTCTGTTAATCTCAGTGATAATGCTGGGGTGGAAAAGAAGGCAGAGGAATGGTCAAAGCTTCTTGGAGCAGGAATATCGGTTGACCCGATGAAGGAATTCATCAATCAGACCTTGGGCGGAGTTGTCAAGCAGCTGAGGAATATCGTATTTGCGATTGCTATCCTCGGGGCAGGGTTGGCAGCGCTAATCTCTGTATTGTTTCTAAAGCTACGTCTGGCAAAGGATTTATCGGAAATAGCAGTACTAAAAGCCATTGGCTTTTCGGAACAGGACATTAAACAGGAGTACCTGATTAAGATTGGATGTGTATCCATCACCGGAATCCTAGCTGGGATATTATTTACCGATATCGTAGGGGAAAAGCTTGTTAACGTAGTCTTGAGTTTTACTGGGCTTGGGATTAAAAAGGTTGTTCTTATTTCTAATCCTTTCATAGAATATATCCTTTGTCCATTGATTTTATTAGGACTGATTCTGCTCGTTACATGGATAACATTGAGAACGATTAAAAAATATCATATTATTTCTATTATTAATGAATAGAAGAAATGGAGGTGTAGTATGAAAACAGTATTAGAGGTTACGAATTTAAGCAAAAGCTTTGAAGATACACCGGTGCTAAGTAATATCAATTTCAAGGTAGAAGAGGGGGAGTTTATAGCCATCATGGGGCCGTCCGGCTCCGGTAAATCCACATTACTATATAGTATCAGTGGAATGGATCGACCCACTTCTGGAGAGGTATTTCTGTGTGGTAATGATATTTCAAAGCTAAGTGATGAAAAGATGAGTGAAGTAAGACTAAAACAGATGGGCTTTATATTTCAGCATTCCTATCTTCTGAAAAATTTATCAATTCGGGATAATATTGTGCTTCCTGGATTTAAGGCTGGTATACTATCAAGAGAACAGGTTAATAAAAACGCCAATTCGTTAATGACAAAGACGGGTATTCATAGCGTGGCGGACCATGATATCAAAAAGGTTTCCGGTGGACAGCTGCAACGGGCTGCAATCTGTCGGGCCCTGATGAATCAACCGGATATTATATTTGGAGATGAACCGACCGGAGCACTTAACAGCAGTGCCACAAAAGAGGTGTTGGATATTATCGATCAAATTAATCGGGAGGGTACGACTATCATAATTGTCACTCATGATGCAAAAGTGGCATCCAGGGCAAGTAGAGTTATATTCCTTATCGATGGAAATATTCATAATGAACTCTTATTAGGAATATATGAGCCGAATGTAACTAATCAGTCAAAACGTGAGAAAAGATTAACGGAATGGTTGCAAGTACAGGGATTCTAGAATTTCATTAAAGTAAAGGGGGAAAGGTCTTGAAGGTTCAAATTAAGTTATTGTCATAAACGAATATTGCAAATATGTTAGTGATATGCTATTATAGCTTTTGTTGGGAATGAAGTTCTCCCTTGGTAAATACCTAAACCGCAATTATGCTGATGACTTCTGCGATGAAATGCGCAGAAATTATCAGCTTTTTTAAATATAAGGAGGAATTTATGCTTACAAGTTTAGCTCTCATTTTTCTGTTAGGTCTTATATTAGGAAGTATATTCAAAAAAATGAGATTACCTAGTTTATTAGGAATGATGATTACAGGTATGATTTTAAGTCCCTACGCACTTAATGTATTAGATCCATCTATTTTGGACATATCTCCTGATTTAAGACAGCTGGCACTAATTATCATTTTAACTAGAGCGGGATTATCGCTTGACATAGGAGATTTGAAAAAAGTGGGTAGGCCTGCTATCTTGATGTGTTTTGTTCCTGCCTGCTTTGAGATTATTGGCGTCATATTAATTGCACCAAGAGTTTTTGGTATATCTCTACTAGATGCTGCTATTATGGGAAGTGTTATTGCTGCTGTATCACCTGCAGTTGTTGTACCTAGAATGATTAAGATTATGGAAGAGGGATATGGAAAAGAAAAAAGCGTTCCGCAACTTATTTTAGCAGGGGCATCTGTTGATGATGTATTCGTGATAGTATTATTTACAGCCTTTATATCATTGGCCACAGGCGGAGTTGCTTCAGTATCAAGTTTTCTGCAAATCCCTAGCTCTATTGTATTAGGTATTCTTCTTGGAGTAATATTGGGTATTGGGTTAACAATCATGTTCAAGCATATTCACATGAGAGATTCTGTAAAGATTATAATCATTATTAGTTTATCGTGTTTACTTATCGAATTACAGAATTTATTAGATGGGATGATACCGATCTCAGGATTACTTGCGATAATGAGTATGGGGATTACGATTTATCAAAAGTATAAAGTATTAGCAGGAAGACTGTCCACTAAATATAACCAACTATGGGTAGCTGCAGAAATTTTGCTATTTGTATTAGTTGGAGCTACTGTAGATTTGAATTATGCTGTGCAGGCTGGTTTAAAGGCATTGATTATCGTAATTGGTGCTTTGGTTTTTCGAATGCTTGGTGTCTATGTATCTTTACTGAAAACCAAGTTATCTAAAAAAGAAAAAATATTTTGTATGATAGCATTTTCACCTAAGGCTACCGTGCAAGCTGCGATCGGAGCGATTCCTCTATCCTTGGGATTAGCTTGTGGGATACAGGTATTAACAGTAGCTGTATTAGCAATTTTAATTACAGCGCCCTTTGGGGCTATTGGTATTGATCGGCTTTATACAAAACTGCTAGATATTGAATCAGCCTGATGGATATTTGATTAAATGATTTCAAATTTCGGAGTTTTTACTTTTTACATTAAGTCCGATTAAGTCCGATTTTATTTTTTCATACGATTAAGTCCGATTATATTTTTTAATTTGACATCATAATAATTATGTGATAATATACAGAAAATTCAATATTTGCATTATGAAGATTGCATATGCAATCGGATTATAAGAAAAGACTATGATAAGAAAGAGTAATATTTTTGATTTCATACAGAAAGATGCCGGTTGATGAGAGGCTCATGAATAGAAAATGTGAATACATCTTGGAGTCGCGTACCGAATATTTAGTAGGCTACGACGGAAAGCACACCGTTATCAAGTGCAAGGGTATCGCAATAGCCGTACTCGATAAGGTAGACAATGTGAGTTGTCTATAAACTTAAGGTGGTAACGCGAGATAACTCTCGTCCTTTTGGAAACATTAGGATGGGAGTTTTTTTAATGGTGAAATGGGGGATAGGTAAGTGGGAAAAATGGTAGAAGGTTAAATAGTTCAATAGGCAAATGGATATACAGGCAAATGGGCATAAGGACTAATAGGTTCTGATTATAAGAGATATCTACATAAGGGAATTTAGGATTAGCCAAATACGAACATAGTAAATTGATTATATATATTTAAAACAAGGAGGATTAATAAATGCTGACACCAGAAGAACAAAAACGAATCATATGTAAAGGAGCTCATCTTTGTGTGAACGAGGAGGATCTACATGAAAAATTAGTGAAGAGCTGTAAGAAAAACAAACCGCTTATTATTAAATTGGGACTGGATCCATCAGCGCCTGATATTCATCTTGGTCATGCGGTAGTACTAAGAAAATTGAAACAGTTCCAGGATCTCGGCCACACAGTCATCATTGTAATAGGCGACTTTACCGGTAAAATTGGTGACCCAACCGGTAAATCCAAAGGTAGAGTTGCATTAACCGATGAGCAAGTAAAGGAAAATGCACAAACCTATTGTGAACAAATATTTAAAGTATTAGATAAAGAGAAAACTCTAGTAAAGTTTAATAGTGAATGGCTATCCAAGCTTACCTTTGAGGAAGTAATTAAGCTAGCAGCGACTACAACCGTTGCTCGTATGCTGGAACGAGATGATTTTCAAAATCGTTATAAAAGTGGTGTTCCGATCGGTATTCATGAGTTTTTCTACCCTTTAATGCAGGCATACGATTCGGTTGAATTAAAGGCCGATATAGAGCTAGGGGGTACCGATCAAACCTTCAATATACTAATGGGTAGAACATTACAAAAAACGATGGAACAGGAACAACAAGTTGCATTATTTATGCCGATCTTAGAGGGATTGGATGGCATTGAAAAGATGAGTAAAAGCATTGGTAATTATATCGGGGTTAATGAACCAGCAGAAGTAATGTTTAAAAAGGTTATGGAGGTACCGGATCATCTTATTCTGAGGTACTTTGAATTAGCTACTGATGTGCATCCGGATGAAATTGATAATATAAAATTGGAACTGGAACAGGGTGTTAATCCAAGAGATATAAAATATAGATTAGCCAAAATCATTACGGCTTTATATCATCCTCAGGAGGAAGTAGATAAAGCAATTATCTACTATGATGCAGCTTACAGTAAAAAGGCAATTCCCGAGGATATTCCGACACTCTTAGTGGATATTGACAAGGATACAATTCAAGATATTATTACACAGTTGATTTCTATGGAGATTATGAAAAGTAAAAGTGAATTCTATCGTATGGCAAAGCAAGGAGGAGTTCAGATAAACGGAGAGAAGATCAGTGAAGAAGATCTAAATCAGGTTCTATATAATGATGATGTAGTCAAGATTGGCAAAAAGAAATTCTATAAAATTAATAAATAATGATATACGATGGTAATATGTGATTTTATTTGCCTGAATACTTTTATGGGAACCAATAGTATACAGCTGTCGTCTATATACTGTAATTTAAAACAATAAAGGAGACAGAAAATGAAAAAGATCACATTATTACTACTTAGCTTAGTTCTTGTTTTGAGTTTTGTAGCATGTAGCTCAAAAAATGAGGATATCATAGGAAACGATAACATCGAAGACAATAAGGATATCGACGACAAGGATACCGAGGACCAGGATACTGAAGATAAGGACACCGAAGATAAGGATGCCGAGGACCAGGATACTGAAGACCAGGATGCCGAGGACAAGGATACCGAGGACAAGGATACCGAGGACCAGGATACTGAAGACAAGGATACCGAAGATAAGGATACTGAGGACTAGGAAGAGTCTAATGTCTTTGAGGGAAGTTTAGAAAGTATCCTAGAAAAAATCTATGAAACAGCGGATATAGATGATAGTTTCAGGGCTTATATGAAAGATGGACTTATGACGACAGAGATTACATCAGAGAATGTGGCTTACTACTTTGGAACCGAAGGGATTGAATTTGAGTCTGGTATCGCATCCGAACCTATGATGACTTCCTCAGCATATTCTCTATGTCTCATTCGTGTAAAGGAAGGAGCAGATATTGAGAAGATAAAAACAGATATAAAAGAAAATGTTGATCCGAGGAAATGGGTATGTGTTGGCGTAGAACCGGAAAATATATTTGTTGATAGCTATGAAGATGTTGTCGTTTTAATAATGAGTGATGAGCAGGGAACGGCTCTTTATGAAGGATTTAAGGAATTAACAAAGTAATGTTCAAGTATTGGATTGTCTTTCCTGTAGAAAACAATGAAGAATGAGGTAAGTCATGTTATTTTCCAGTATAAGCTTTTTATACTATTTTCTACCGATTGTGATAGGCTTGTATTTTATTGTTCCATTTAAACTAAAAAATCTTGTACTATTAGTGGCCAGTTTGTTTTTTTATTTTTATGGGGAACCAGTGTATTCCTTAATGATGATGATATCGTCATTAGCTGGGTATCTACATGGGTTGTGGATCCATAGAACAAGAGGGAGTAAATATAAGGCTCTCCCTATGATATCCTCCATAATTGTTATTATAGGTTTTTTAGTACTATTTAAATATGCGGATTTCTTCATTCATAATATTAATTTGATTTTCCAAACAGAAATACCACCATTGAAATTGAAACTTCCCATAGGTATTAGCTTTTATAGCTTTCAAATTCTATCCTATACCATTGATGTATATCGCAAGGAGGCAAAGGTACAAAAGAGTTTTTTGAAGCTCACAACGTATGTAACCCTATTTCCTCAGCTTATCGCTGGACCCATTGTTCGATATACTACGGTAGAGGAGGAATTGTCCAAGCGAGAACATAGCTTTGCCAATATAGCCTATGGTATTCATCGATTTATCATTGGCTTAAGTAAGAAGGTTATATTAGCTAATTCCTTAGGGCGGTTGGGTAATGTGTTTGCCAATGCAGAGGAAAAGACGGTTTTGTTTTATTGGATTGTTGCGATTGCATTTTCCCTGCAAATATATTACGATTTCTCAGGTTATAGTGACATGGCAATTGGTCTTGGAAGGATTTTTGGATTTCATTTTCTTGAGAATTTTAATTATCCTTTTATTTCGAAAAGTATAACAGAATTTTGGAAAAGATGGCATATATCCTTAGGAACCTGGTTCAGAGATTATGTGTATATTCCAATGGGTGGAAACCGTGTGAGTACGGGATTATGGATTCGAAATGTCCTGGTCGTGTGGTTTTTGACAGGTTTCTGGCATGGAGCTGAATGGAATTTTATCATTTGGGGATTATACTTTGCACTGTTTTTAGTATTAGAAAAATACGTTATAAAAGGATTATTAGAGAAACTACCTTCGATCGTTGGACATATTTATACGCTCTTTTTCATAACAATTAGCTTTGTCATATTTAATAGTGAAAGCTTATTTGGAATGACTGAGAATCTGCAAGGAATGTTTGGAACACTTAAGTTGCCTCTATCAAATGCAGAAACCATCTACTATATGAAAAGTTATGGTTTTGTATTAATAATATCAGCGATAGGAGCCACACCCTTCATCGCAGTGCTAGTTAACAAATTAAAAGGTTACAAATATGGATGGAGAATAATGAACGGGCTAGAACCAGTATTGCATATAGCACTTCTAGTACTAAATACAGCTTATTTGGTTGATGGATCTTTTAACCCATTTCTCTATTTTCGTTTTTGATGATCAGTGAGGATATTATCATGAAGAACAATATAAAAAATATCATAGTTACATTCGTCTTTATGATTTTTATTTTTGGAGTAATGCTTGGGAATGTATTCGCGTAGGATACTAAACTATCCTTTAGTGAACGACGAACCCTAGCAGGAAAACCCTAGTATTCTCATGACAAACTTATCGATGGTAGCTTGTTCGAGGGATATGAAAAATATTTTCTGGATCAATTTATATTCAGGGATACCTTTCGAGCCATAAAGGCATATGGCGAGTATCATTTATTACATCAAAAGGATAATAATAATATCTATATGATTGATGGTAAAATATATAAAATGCTTTATCCGCTAAATGAAAAAGCTATTCATAATGCTGCAAATAAAATAAATGAAGTTTATGAGAAATATCTTCAGGATAAAAATGTATACTATAGTATCATTCCAGATAAAAATTATTTTACAGCCAAGGAAAATGCATATCTTCATTTAGATTATGAACGTATGCAGGAGATTATGGATCAAAATGTGAAGCATATGAAATACCTTGATTTATTTGATGTCCTGACGATTGATGATTACTACGATACAGATATTCATTGGAAGCAAGATGAGATTATTGATGTTGCCGACCATCTGTTAGAGGGCATGGATAATAATTTCAAGTCCTCAAACGATGAGTATAGTAGGAAAGAGCGGTATCCCTTTTATGGATCCTATTATGGTCAGGCGGCCATTAAATTCAATCCAGATACGTTAGTCTACTTAATTAATACAAGGCTGGAACATGCAATGGTTTATGATTATGAAACCGAATTAACTAGCAATATCTATATACCAGAAGAATTTGGAGGAATGGACTCCTATAATCTTTTTCTTTCCGGTGCAAAGCCTTTGCTCACCATAACAAACCCAGAAGCAGCCACAGAAAAAGAGCTGATACTATTTCGCGATTCCTTTGGTAGTAGTATAGCGCCTTTGCTCCTTGGGGGTTATTCTAAGATAACTCTTGTGGATCTGCGGTATATAGCCACTGATTTATTAGATAAGTATATCGACTTTACCATGGATCAGGATGTATTATTTCTTTATAATACTGAAATACTAAATAATAGCTATATGTTGAAATAGAAACAGCAGACGGGAAGTCTGCTGTTTCTTTATGGTATTACCTCTTCGTCATAGGTCACTTGAATCAAAAAAGATAACTATTTAGTTGACTATAAGGAAGAGATACCATATAATAAGATAGTACACAATACAATCACATAAAATTAATATAGAAACGGCAATTAATAGATAAATGTATTCAAAAGAAGGACGGTGGTACATGAAATTACTATGTGTGGCTACTAAAATAAGTTTTTAGTATCAGGTGAAAATTCGTCATTATTGATACAAAAATCAAAAAAGATTGTTAAATATTAAACACAATGCGGATTGACAAATATTTAACAGGTGATAAGATATTAATTGCTAAAGGAAACATATTATCGAAAGGAGATTACAATATGTCTGATATAACAATACAAACCAATATTGTAGAACAGGGTCCACTTACCGATGCCTACTTAAATAAGATGCACGCTTATTGGCGCGCAGCCAACTATTTAGCAGTGGGACAATTATATTTACTGGATAACCCTTTACTTAAAAAACCTCTAACCATGGAGCAGGTTAAGAAGAAGATCGTTGGCCATTGGGGAACGGTACCTGGTCAAAACTTTGTTTATGTTCATTTAAATAGAGTGATAAAGAAATATGATCAAGATATGATTCTGATATCCGGTCCTGGTCATGGAGGCAATTTCTTTGTTGCAAATACATACATGGAGGGTAGCTATAGTGAAGTATACCCGAATATCAGCCAAGATGAGGAGGGTATGAAGAAGCTGTTTAAGCAATTCTCTTTCCCCGGCGGCATATCTAGCCATGTAGCCCCAGAAACACCAGGATCCATCAATGAGGGTGGTGAGTTGGGTTATTCCATCGCGCATGCTTTTGGTTCCGTGTTTGATAATCCTGACTTAATTACAGCCTGTATCGTTGGTGATGGTGAAGCGGAAACCGCTCCGCTAGCTACATCATGGCAGTCCAATAAATTTTTAAATCCGGTGGCAGATGGTGCAGTATTGCCGATTCTACACTTGAATGGTTATAAAATTAGTAACCCTACTATATTTGCTCGAATGTCTCATGAAGAAATTCAGAAATTCTTTGAGGGTAATGGATGGAAGCCTTATTTCGTAGAAGGCCGTGACCCCATGACCATGCACAGACAGATGGCAGAAACATTGGATACGGTTGTAGAAGAGATAAAGACACTACAGAAGAGGGCTAGAGAAACTGGTGATACGACAAGACCGTTATGGCCTATGATCGTATTAAGAACTCCGAAGGGTTGGACCGGACCGAAGATCGTGGACGGTAAACAGATCGAAGATTCCTTCCGCGCTCATCAGGTGCCTCTCACAATGGAGCAACCGGAGCATTTGAATCTATTAAAGGAATGGCTGGAAAGCTATCATCCAGAAGAGCTATTTGACGAAAAAGGCAGACTGGTACCTGAGCTTGAGGAGATGGCTCCCAAAGGAAATCGCCGTATAGGTGCTAATCCTCACGCCAATGGCGGTAAGCTCTTAAGAGATCTTCGTTTGCCAGACTTTAGAACGTATGGTGTTGAGGTTCCGACCCCTGGTTCCATTGATGCACAGGATATGATGGAGCTTGGTGGCTTCATTCGTGATATTTTCTCTCTTAATGAAGAGAATAAAAACTTCCGTGCTTTTGGCCCGGATGAGACGATGTCAAACCGTTTGAGTAAGGTCTTTGAAGTTACCAATCGTGATTGGAATGCCGAAACCTATGAGAGTGATGAGTTTCTATCCAGTAATGGCCGAGTTATGGATTCCATGCTAAGTGAGCATATGTGTGAGGGCTGGTTAGAAGGCTATCTATTAACTGGTCGACATGGCTTCTTCGCCAGCTATGAAGCATTTATCAGAACGGTAGATTCGATGGCTGCTCAGCATGCAAAATGGCTTAAGGTATGCAATGAGCTTCCTTGGAGACAGAAAATCGCTTCATTAAACCTAATTCTTACCTCCAATGTATGGCAACAGGATCATAATGGTTTTACCCATCAGGATCCAGGCTTCCTAGATCATATTTCCAATAAGAAGGCAGATGTGGTACGTCTCTATCTACCACCGGATACAAACTGCTTATTATCTACCTTTGATCATTGTATAAGAAGTAAAAACTATGTTAATGTTATCGTTGCATCCAAGCATCCTCGTCCCCAATGGCTGACGATGGAACAGGCAGTAAAGCATTGTACTCAAGGTATTGGTATCTGGGATTGGGCTAGTAATGACCAGGGACAGGAACCAGATGTTGTTTTGGCTTGCTGTGGTGATACCCCTACGATGGAAACCCTTGCTGCGGTTACGATTCTTCGGAGCCAGATGCCAGAGATCAAAATTCGTGTTATTAATGTCGTTGACCTGATGAAGCTTCAGCCTCACAGCCATCATCCTCATGGTCTTACAGATAACGAATATGATGCATTATTTACCAAGGATAAACCAATCATCTTCGCATTCCATGGTTATCCTACCTTAATCCATGAGTTAACCTATCATCGCAATAATCGCAACCTTCACGTGTGTGGTTACCGCGAAGAGGGTACCATTACTACACCGTTTGACATGCGTGTGCAGAATGAGATAGACCGTTTCAATTTGGTTAAGAAGGTTATTATGCGTCTACCTCAACTAGGAAACAGAGGAACTTACTTGATTCAGCAGATGAATGATAAGATCGTAGAACATAAACAGTATATTCATGAATATGGCCTGGATCTACCTGAAGTTCGCAATTGGAAATGGAATCTCACGGAAGAAAAATAATTATTGTAGTAACAGATTCTATATCTAGTCGCATTAGAATAGATGATATCGTCAAGTTAAAAAACCACCTTCACTGATGTGAACTGATCCCATAAGTTAGATTTTTAGGCCTAACTTATGGGGGCACATCAATGTGAAGGTGGTTTTTATATGTAGATGTATACGATTATTCGTTAATAACTTTCTTCTTAGTTGCAACAAATCCAACAACTGCCATAGCGGCTAATGCGATATAAATAAATGCATAGCTTGTTTCGCCAGTCTTAGGAACTGAAGTAGTAGTGTCAGTAGCTTCTACAACTTCCTCAGCAGGAGCAGCTGCACCATCTTTGTCAATCGTTATAGAAGAAACAGTGAGATTATCAATTTTGCCATCAAAAGTAGGAGCCTTGAAGAATAATTCAGTTGCTTCTGCAGTAGCAGTGAAGGTTGTAGTAACATCGAAGTCGCCGGTAGTGAAGCCTTCTGCTGACATGTGGTAGATTTCGGAGTTTGTGGTCTCATTTACATCAATAAGCCAAAATCTAAAATCACCAACACTGTTTCCTGTTACATGTACAGTTACTGTTTCACCAGCATTCACCGGTTCAGCTAAATAGAAGGAGATGTTTGAACTCTTGGATGTAACGGAACCATCCGCATTCTTAAGAACTGTGAGGTCAACTAATCCTGAACCACGGCCCAGGTTGTCCGTTTCAAGTGAAACGGGAGTCTCTGCTGCAAAAGCAGTCATGCTGCTGAATGTAACAAGGCAGAGAGCTAATACTACTGTTAAAATTTTCTTCATTTAGTAATATCCTCCTTAAATTGAATTATTTAAATCATTTTCATTATAGTAACTAAAAGTAGTCTTGTCAATATGTTCCACACTTGTATTCCACATACTTTTCAAAAAATATTATGTATCACATTAAAATTTTAGTGAAATAGCATAGTGATATTACATATAAATATAATAAGAATGCTCGTTTTGCACAAAATATCTATAATTAAATTAATATATTTGTAGACTAGAATAACCTACTAAAACATGGAATCTTTGATATGAGGGTATTGACGATGAATGGAATCTATATTAAGATAAGTTTAATATATTTAACACACTTCTATGCCACCGGGTATAGAGATTCTGGTGTTCTAAAACATTCCATTAGGTCGAAGAAGGAATGTTTTGGAACATTTTTTTTGTCAAGTTAATGGTTTGTAGATGTTTTTTTAAGTAAAACTGTCATTGAGATGGAGAAGGATGAACGAATGAATAAATCGATTTATAAGAGTTTTTTGGAATATGTAAGTTTAAATATACTAGGTATGATTGGACTGTCTTGTTATATACTAGCAGACACCTTCTTTATCTCGAAGGCACTCGGTGCAGTAGGTATTGCTGCACTTAATTTTTCAATACCGATTTATAGTGTGGTACATGGTATCGGATTGATGATAGCGATGGGTGGTGCCACAAGATTCAGTATATTAAAGGCTCAAAAGGATCCTAGCAGAGCGGATATGGTTTTTACTCATAGTGCAGGAATTGGCCTATTACTAGGTATCGTGTTTATGATACTGGGGATGATTGGCTCCCAGCTATTAGCAGAAGTATTAGGGGCTGATCATACTACCTTAGGTATGACTAATACGTACTTAAAGACGATATTATCATTTTCGCCATTATTTATTTTGAATAATATCGTATTAGCTTTTGTTCGAAATGATAATAATCCGAATTTATCCATGATAGCCATGCTAATCGGTAGTTTTTCAAATATTATTTTGGATTATATCTTTATGTTTCCTATGGACTTGGGGATGTTTGGCGCTGCTTTTGCTACTGGTCTTGCTCCAATGATTAGTATGGGAGTATTGTCGATTCATTTTATGAAGAAGAAAAATAGCTTTCGTTTAACCAGAGGTCGAGTTCATTTATCGATTCTAGGACAGATATTTGGATTGGGATTATCTTCCTTCATTAATGAGGTGTCATCTGCCGTTGTTTTAATTACCTTTAACCTAGTAATACTGGGGTTAAAGGGTAATATAGGCGTTGCTTCCTATGGAATTGTTGCCAACATAGCTCTAGTTGGTATCGCTGTGTTTACCGGAATTGCTCAGGGAATCCAGCCACTGGTCAGCAAGGAGTATGGAGCCAGAAGCTATGAACGATTAAAGATGATCATAAAATTAGCACTGCCCACCTCCTTGGTGATAGCAGGGTTGATATATATTAGCATCTTCTCCTATGCAGATCGCATTGTTGGGGTATTTAACAGTGAACAGAATCTTGAGATTGCACAGATGGCGAAAGAAGGACTTAGAGTGTATTTCCTAGGCTTTTTCTTTGCAGGAATTAATATAATAATGGCTACTTATTATAGCGCGACGGAACAAGCAAGAGATGCCTTCGTTATCTCAATCACGAGGGGATTTGTCATTATCATTCCCTTCGTATTAATACTAAGCCGTTTATGGTCGATGACGGGAGTATGGGTTGCATTTGTCTTAACGGAGGGAGTTGTCACAATCCTTGCGGTGTACAAGGGGAAAAAGCTAGCGTTCAAGGAGTCCATATAAAAAGCTGCTTCAAAATAATAAGGGACGGTGGTAATGTCACCGATATTACTATTTTGAAACAGCTAATGGGGGCTTAAAATTGCTTACATAATAGGTACTATTTATTTACTTGAAAAGCGATTTGAGCGAAGTTATAGAAACCCAAATACCATATATTAAAATCATGTCCACCCTTCACTTCCTGCCATGTGAAGTTTACATCTTCAGTTAATTTATCGGTAAGAGTCGTAAGGGATTTGACGGCACTTGAGGCACTACCGATAGCAATTCCATCTTGTAGACCACAGATGTTGTAAAAATAATGAATATCGTCATCCGGATAATCCTTTAGGGCCGTAGCAATATTTGAAGCAGTGTAGGTAGTGGGGGCGGCGGAAAAAGCTCCAAAATAGCTAATGATATCAAGGCTTTCACACATACCGATGTTAATTGTTTGCATACCACCCATAGAAAGACCAGCCATAGCACGATGGTCGCGAGCTGCAGTAAGGTCGTAACCCTTATCATCATATTCCCCGAAGGTTGCAAAATTCTTGTCTATGTAAGGAATTAAGTCGTTTCTTAATTCCTGTCCAAAGACGTAGAAGGAATTATGGTCTGACGAAGTATTTGCAAAGTTTTTACTGGAGCGGCCATTCGGGGCTACGATAATAAATGGATCTATAATTTCATTATAAATCAGATTATCCATCATGGCCTTAACCTTTGAGGAATCATTAAACATCCCCCATTCTTTTTCGCTCCCCCCAATACCGTGCATCAGGTATAAAACATTGTACTCACCGGAAGCATCATAATTATAAGGAAGATAAACATAAGCATGTTTTGTTATCTCAGAATTATCATCAAAGTAATCTTTGGTTTGATAGGAGATATGTTCAATCGTTCCAGAATGTTCTTTTCTTATAGTCTGATCATCAAGAGGAATCACATCTACAGGTTGGAAATCAAATTCCTTCGTGACCTCTTCCATAGCACTTTCATCGATAGAGTCATCATCGATTTCATTGGTTGGCTGATTTTCTATCACATCTTCAGAAACATCTTCTTCTTGAGGATCCGTCACATCAGATTCATTCGTCTCAAGCTCAGGTACTATTGTGACGGTATTATCCAAGATATTCGATGTATCCTGTTGAACCGTAGACGGTTCCGATTCATTCGAACAGGCGGTTAAAAAAGTGGCAAAAATCAGAGACAAAATAGTAAGTATTATTTTCATTTCATGATTCTCCTTTCCATTTATGCATGGTCCAAATTAGTTTGAAGCCGATTTAGTAGTTCAATTAATAATTGCTTTTCAGATTCAAGAAATCCCTGAAAACATACAGTTTCCACGTCAATAACTATATCGTTTACTTTGCTTGCCATTCCACGGCCTTTATCGGTTAGGTGAACTGAGTAGGCCCTTTTACCACCGGATACAATTTCTCTATTCTTATAGATCAACCCTTTATCCAACATGTTGTTCAGAAGGGAGGTCATGGTAGCTGGTTCAACGTGACATTTCATGGCTAAATCCTTCTGTAGATAACCCTCATTCTCATATAAAATTGACAAGACCTTTGGTTGCCCGGTGGATAGACCCAAGGATTGAAATGCCTGCATACTATACTTCTTATGTGCAGAAGCACTACCAATTAAGGCAGTGTGAATTCTTTTGTTTTTTGTTGTCAATGGAATCCTCCTTTATATTCTAATTAGATATCTAATTAGAATATAAAGGAATATAAATTTAAAGTCAAGAAAAGAATATAGTAACAGGAAGTGATTGACAGAAAGAATATAGTAATCAGGAAGTGATTGACAGAAAGAATATAGTAATCAGGAAATAATTGACAGAAAGAATATAGTAATCAGGAAATGATTGACAGAAAGGAACATAGTATCAATAAAACGTTTGTCAGAGAAAATATAGTATCAATAAAATACTTAAGAGAAATGAAAATAGTATCAGTAAAATATTAGAAATAGAATGGGATAGGTAAATAAATGTTGATTAGCATGGCAGATAGTCAACAGACGACATAAACTACTTAGAAAAAGCTTTATTTACTGGATGGGATATGATAATATAGCGGAAGTATCATTTGCAGAAAGGAAATATCATTTATGAAGACTTATTCAGGACCCAAAGCACTTACAGAATATATACTTTATCAGAGCAGACATAAGGCAAGAAAGAGCTTTTCTATTTTACTTGTCCAGGGAATTTTAGCGGGAATGTACATAGCCATAGGAGCGATTGGCTATCTAAAGCTAGCAGCGGGACTTGGTGATCCAGGCCTTGGTAATTTTCTTGGCGCTCTAGTATTTCCAGCTGGAATTATAGCAGTTCTTTTTATGCAGGCAGAGCTCTTTACCAGTGATAGTATGGTAATGATAGCAGTTTATGCCGGTCATACAAAGTTAACGAAGATTATTCGAATTTTATTCTTAATATTGATTGCTAATCTGATTGGTGCTATATTCATCGCCCTTATGACTGGAGTGGCCGGGATTTTTGATGAGAAGACTATGGCGCTTGTGATTTCGAAAGCGGTTCATAAAGCCAATATGCCGATTGGGAAACTATTAGCCAGCAGTATTGTATGTAATATTATAGTGTCTACTGGTGTATGTCTGGCTTACAGCTGCCGTGAAGAGATTAGTAAAGTTGTAGTCGTATGGCTAGCTATTACTGTATTTGTTCTAACTTCAACGGAACACGTGGTGGCTAATATGTACTACTTATTTATCGGATACTTTAATGGAGCTGAGATTACATTATTAGAGATTTTCTACAGCCTTGGTGTGGCAGCTATTGGTAATTTCATTGGAGGTGGCATCCTAGTATCGGGTGCAAATTATCTTCTGGCTTTTCGTGACATTGAAAAGGAAGCTTAGTAGCTGAAGCATACATAAAAATCAATAAATGCTATAAAACATAGGAATTAGGAGTACAATCATGACAGAATACAATGAAATCCGTAAGCATAGTAAAACGTCTGAGACTCGGGAAAAATATTGTGAAAGCAGGCCACCTTTAAATATCATAGCCAGAATTCACACGGATTTCCCCGCTAAATTTGGCATTCCCCGTCAAAGCGGGCTTATTGAAGCTTTGAAAGCTACGATTGTATTTGAACCGGAATACCGAAACTTGGATGCTCTACGAGGACTGGAGGGCTTTTCTCATATTTGGCTTATTTGGGAATTTTCAGAGAGTGTCCGTGATACTTGGGCTCCAATGGTTAAGCCACCTAGGCTGGGAGGAAACAAACGGATGGGGGTATTCGCAACAAGGTCGCCCTTTCGTCCAAACTCCATCGGATTATCCTCTGTAAGGCTGGATGGGATAGTAGAGGATCCGCATCTAGGGCCGGTTCTACAGGTATCTGGTGCAGATTTAATGGATCAGACTCCAATCTATGATATCAAGCCCTACCTTCCCTATACCGATTGTCATCCAGAAGCCAAAGGAGGCTTCGCTGAAGAACACAGAGATTATGAATTAGAGGTTGTTTTTCCGGAGTTGTGGTTGAACATGATACCAGAAAATCGACGAGAAGCCCTTCAGGGTGTTTTGGCCTGTGATCCAAGACCATCCTATCAGAAGGATCCGAATCGGGTCTATGGGGTGGAATTTGCTGGATTTGACGTAAGATTTCAAGTCATAGATCATGTTC
This sequence comes from uncultured Herbinix sp., assembly GCA_964391115.1. Classification (GTDB taxonomy): domain Bacteria; phylum Bacillota; class Clostridia; order Lachnospirales; family Lachnospiraceae; genus Mobilitalea. Next base: position 22,792 of record CAYMLE010000002.1, read on the forward strand.
TTACGGTCTGTGAGGTTGAGGTGCTATCGAAGTAATAAAGGTATTATTAAGAAGAAAGATACTACTAAGGATAAAGAAATTACTATAATAGAAGTATTCCGAAAGGATAGATGTATTGTCGATAGAATTGTAGTATAATTGAAGGAAGAAATTGGTTGTCTTTAGGGAAAAGTTTATATGAACAAGTTTGCCAGGGAATGAATTTACCCAAGGTACAAGGAGGGATTGTATGGAGATTACCTATATAGGTCATAGTGGCTTTTTTATTGAATGGGATACTTGCTATATGCTCTTTGATTACTATCGGGGTGAGGTACCACCGCTGGATGGTAATAAAAAGCTGTTTGTATTTGTCAGCCATGTACACCAGGATCATTTTAATCCGGAGATTTTTCGATTGTTTGGTGCATACCCTTTCGTCGAGTTTATTCTTTCAAGTGATATTAAATTATCTCAAAACAGGCTATTATCTTTCGGCGTTGACGATGCTTTACAGTCTAAGATAATAACGGTTAAGCCGTCGTCTGAGTATCAACTATTCGATTTACAAAAACAAGGCATCGTGTTAAAAACTCTGAGATCAACGGATAGTGGTGTAGCTTTTCTACTTAAATATCAGGAAAAAACGGTCTATCATGCAGGAGATCTTAATCTATGGCTTTGGAAGGAAGAAACGAAGCAAGCCAATAACAATATGGCAGCCTTGTTTCAGAAGGAAATGCTAAAATTAAAGGATGTAATGATTGATCTGGCATTTGCCCCCTTGGATTCTAGGCAGGAAGAATACTATTATATGGGGTTGGAGTCACTTCTAAATACGGCAAGGGTTAGATATGTATTACCCATGCATTTTTGGGATGACCCATCGGTTATTCAACGATTTAAGAAAGAAAGAACTTTGCCTGATTGTACAGAAATCTTTGATGTACTAGAGGAAGGTCAATCCTGGAGTATATAATATAGCTCATATGTCTTAAGCTATCCTAGCAGTAGAAGGGTGAATATACATCATGTATGTTCACCCCTTTTTATTGATTAGGTATTACTTTTTATTACACTTTATGTCTTAAAGTTCGGTCAAGATACATAGGATTAGATAACCTCTTATACTGTATTTTGCAGGAAGGTGTTATTTCAATGGAAGGATCCTCTAGGAAACCATCAATACGAAGAGTTGTAATAGAAAGAATCGTAATCATTATTTCTTTAGTGACACTTACATATTTACTCTTATCTTTATATTTTATTAATCATTACTTTTTTAACACGATTATAAATGGAATCAATGTTTCTCTTAAATCCCATAAGGCGGCAAAGTTTTCAATCATAAATAGCTTAAACGACTATAAGTTGGAGCTAATAGACTGTAGTGGAAATATGGAAGTTATCTATGGACAGGAAATCGGAGTTCAATATAATGATAACAACAGAATGTCCAAGATATTTAGTTTGCAAAATTCATTACTATGGGCGAAATCTACGATTCAGCCTCGAAGGTATAACGTTCGGGACTTGATCATCTACAATAATCAAAAGCTAAATCAAAAAATAAAGGATTTGAAGCTACTAAATCAAGCGATGACAGAACCAAGGGATGTTAGCTTTCGCTACCGAAATGGCACTTATGTGATAGTAAAAGAGGAGCATGGTAATAAAATTGTCGAGGAGAAATTAACAGAGGCCATAAAGACCCACATCCAGCAAGGTCGTTATAAACTAGACTTGGTCAGTATGCTTTGCTATGAACAGCCCAAGTATACAGCTGCTTCATTAAAAACACCTCAAACCCATGAGGTTCTGAAACAGTATATATCAACAAATATAACCTATCTCTTCGGGGATGATAAAGTAGTATTGGATGGAAGAATCATAAATCGTTGGCTTAGGGTGGATGATAATCTCGAGGTAAAGATAAATGAAACAGCGATTATGCTTTATGTTAAAGGGTTATGTGCCAAATATGATACCATAGGAACTACACGACAGATTAAAACCTCCACCGGTAAAATAGTTGAGGTTACTGGAGGTCTATATGGTTGGAAAATAGATCAGAAGGCTGAGATCGATGCAATAAAGCAGAGCATACATAAGGGTGAATCAACCACAAGAGAGCCGATCTATGAACAAAGAGCAGTGTTTCATGGTGACAATGAAATCGGTGACACTTATGTTGAAATCAATATTACAAAGCAATACTTATGGTATTATAAGAAGGGAAAGCTGTTAGCCCAAGGTCCGGTCGTCACCGGTAATCCCAATAGGGGAAATGCCACAGTTCTAGGTATATACATGCTTAATTATAAACAGAAGGATACTATAATTAGTGGACCAGGATATGAAGCAAAAGTAACGTATTGGATGCCTTTCTTTGGTAATATTGGGTTACATGATGCTAGTTGGAGATATTCCTTTGGAGGAGAAATCTATAAAAGGCGAGGTTCCCATGGATGTGTTAATGCACCCGTTCCTTTAGCGAAAAGAATATTTGAGAATATTGATGAAGGAACACCAATTATCTGTTATGAGGAATAAAAAGAAATAGAACAGCCTTCTAAGTCAAGGTAAGACGATAGAAGGCTGTTTTTTGTTATGATTGAATAATCTTAGTGATTTTCAGCCTCCATAGCCTCTTTCTGCGTTCTATGAACGGTTCCATGGGGATGCTGCGGGGGTGCATAGATGGAATAGAGCTTAATAGGAACATCCCCTGTATTTACCAGGTTATGCCATACTCCAGCTGGGATGATAAACGCATAATCATCACATACTTTTACCTTAAAATCCAGGTTATCCTTACAATCACCCATCATGACCAATCCTTCACCCTGCTCTATCCTAATAAACTGATCTACATCGGGGTGCATCTCTAAACCAATATCTCCCCCAACCTCAATGGACATTAAAGTAAGCTGAAGATACTCACCGGTCCATAGTGCTGTACGAAAATAATTGTTTTGTTTCGCTGCATTTTCTATGTTTACTGCAAAGGGCTCTGGTCCATAATCATTTGACCTGGGATATCTTTCTCTATTATAATCCGGCTGACACCCACAATCATCTCTTGAATAGGATGGTCTTCTATTATAGTTTGTATCCCTAGAGTAATTGGACTGATTATCGGTATAACCAGATGAATTGGAAGGCCGAGTTTCGTTATCCCGATGATTATTAGGATTAGAGTTGGAACGGTTTCTGTTAGAGTATCTTGGATATCTACGATTCATATTAAACATTTGCTTCATCATTCCTAATACTAGTTTTATATTTCAATATATGCTACGTTCCATATATGGTGATGTTAAGGATTACATTTATCAATACTATAACTTTCATATATTTTATTAAAAAGACCTTGTTAAAGGGAATGACCTAAGGAATTATGAAATATAGTTTATTAACAAACGAATATTGGATGGAATTAATATGAATAAGAAGAAAATTCGAAGGATCGTAGGAATTATATATTTATTCACCTTAGCTTATATCCTGGGTGGTGGGGTAGCTTTAATGAAGAACGCCTATGGTAGGGAGCTGATTCGGGAAGAAAGTGAAAATTGGGGGTTGGGCTTTACGGTACAAGGAAAGCCTCCTACAGCGAATGCCACAGCGGATGAACTTAAGAAATACAATGCATACTATATTGGAGACACTAACGAGAAGGTTATATATCTAACCTTTGATGCTGGTTATGAGAACGGATATACAGATCAAATATTAGATGCACTAAAAAAACATAATGTCCAGGCGACCTTCTTTCTGGTTGGTAATTATATCGCAACTAGTCCAATCCTTGTGCAACGTATGTTAGAGGATGGTCATATCGTTGCAAACCATACCTATTCCCACCCAAACATGTCAAAAATATCATCCATGGATGCGTTTCTAAAGGAATTGTCAGAGCTAGAAACAGTATATACAAATATGACGGGACAAACGATGGTAAAATACTATCGACCACCTCAAGGTAAATACAGCATAGAGAACTTAAGAATGGCGAAGGATCTAGGTTATCAAACCTTTTTTTGGAGTCTGGCCTATGTAGATTGGTACAATGATAAGCAGCCAACAAAGGAGGAGGCTTTTAAGAAGCTTCTTGGAAGAATACACCCAGGAGCAATTGTGCTATTACATAGTACATCAAAAACCAATTCTGAGATAATGGATGAATTGATTACCAGTTGGAAGGATATGGGATATACCTTTGGTTCTCTTGAGGATTTATGCCAATAAGGATAGGATATAGAATGATCTTAGAAGATAACTTCATCATTTTATGAAATCAGAATATGAGAATAATAGACTTATATCAAATTTATAAGATTGTACAAAGACTTTACTAGAAAACTTAGATATAATAGTGTATGGCTTAGAACATAATCTAAAAAATGAAATGCACCATATAATAAATCATTGAAAAATGAGATGATAAAGGAGATGTAATCCTATGACACAAAAAAAGGATTTTCACCCGAAAGCACCAAAGGATCCAATAAAAAAACGGAGCTTTCTCTATGTAATGGCAGATACTATTGTTGAAGCAACTCCTCGGGGAGAAGGTAAGCCCTCCCAGGAGCTTTATATGGATAATAAACGGTTAAAAAGTAAAGTGAAGCTGGCGAGTAGCTATGATGAGGAAGATATTCTTCAATACCTTGATACCACAGAAGGATTTCGAAAATTGGTTCATAGTATCGGTGTTACTGTAAAGTCAGATGTGAATCCTGAGGGTAGTATTAACTTTGTACTTCATAACTGGGGTAAAGTTAATATCTTTGAATCAGGATCGAAGATTAGCAAGACCTGTCCCCTCGACGGCTCTGAAACCATCATTAAACTAGAGGAATATGAATGGTCACCTGAGGATAATGTAGTAGGGAAATTTGGTTTTGAATTTGATCAGATTGGTGATATGGCCAATGCAACAATTAAATTATATTTAATGGATGGTTTCGAGGTACCAGAGATTTCTCTGGAGCCACCAGTGGATTTTGATTCATCCATGTATCAGAGCATGATTGCCAAGTCCCTGTTACATAAGGGTAATAATCAGAGATTAAAAGCCGCAATCGATAAGGCACAGAAGGGTGAGGAGGTAACCATTGCCTATATTGGTGGTTCGATTACCCAAGGAGCAGGGGCAAAACCGATTAACACAGGCTGCTATGCTTATAAATCCTATATGAAGTTTAAAGACCTTTTTAGTAAAGAGGATGGAGCAAATGTTCATTTTATTAAAGCCGGCGTTGGTGGTACACCCTCTGAGCTTGGTATGATTCGTTATGATCGAGATATTCTAAGAGATGGTTCCGTAGAACCGGACATAGTAATTATAGAATTTGCAGTTAACGATGCTGGAGATGAAACGATGGGTGCTTGCTTCGAGAGCTTAGCCTTAAAGATACTATCCAGTGAGAATAAGCCAGCAGTTATTTTATTGTTTAGCGTTTTTGTGGATGATTATAATCTGCAGGAACGTTTGGCACCGATTGGTCTGCACTATAATCTGCCGATGGTTAGTGTGAAAGATGCTCTAGTTGACCAGTTTAAGCTGTCGAAGGAGGAGGGAAATGTTATATCAAAAAGACAGTATTTCTATGATGTTTACCATCCGACGAACGATGGCCATACCGTAATGGCAGACAGTATTTCTTACCTTCTATCGGAAGTGGCAAAGGATACAATGGATTCGGAAGATATTAATTTAGATAAACAACCTGTGGTAGGAAACCGCTTTACGAAGGTCCACCTGTTGGATCGTAAGGATAATATAGAGGTAGCTATCATCCAGGAGGGTAGCTTTAAGGAAATGGACACAGAGCTTCAAATGGTTGAAATGGATGACAACCAGATGCCGACTCCTCAATTTCCTCACAACTGGATGCATACGGCTTTATCAGGAAACGATAGCTTCAAAATGAGGATTACGAGTAAGAACCTTCTGATTGTGTTTAAAGATTCCGGAAATACTGATTTTGGAAAAGCACAGGTCTATGTGGATGGTGTATTATTTAAAACATTGGATCCTCATGAAAATAATTGGACCCATTGTAACCCTGTGATATTATATCAAGAGGATACAAGTCAGGAGCATGAGATTGAGATTAAGATGGTTGAGGGTGAGGAAGATAAATCCTTTACTATACTGGGATTTGGCTATACCTTGTAAATACAAAGACGAACGAAGAGGCAGGAACATAAACCTGCCTCTTTTGTATATAATAAAGCATGGAAGTAATAACCACTTTTCTATTTAACAAAAATTTATATATATTCAGATATTTTTGATTGACATTTAAATCATACTATTGTAATATAATCATACAAAACATATCAGAATAGTATGAATACAATGAGAAGGGAATTAACTATGATTTCAATTGACGTTTCTTTTAAAATAAACAAAGCCAGTTGCTGTTGTATGTGTGATTTGTCCGTTATGGAATAAAGCATGCATGGATTGCTATGTTCTATTTCTTAGGAAACTAAGATATAGAGATTGTATTATAAAGCAGATGCATATAAGGTGTCTGCTAATTTTTTTGGTTGCATAAGCAGCAGCCAGGAGAAACGTGCGAAGCCCGTTTTTCATGGTTTTATGAAATGAAAGAGGTTGGAAGAATGGACTTAAAATTTATTCAAAAATTTACTCCGATGTATATTGAAGCCGGGTTTCTTACACTTCGAATTGCGAGTATAGGGATTCTGCTCTCAATCATTTTTGGACTGATCTGTAGCTTGATTCGCTATTATAAGGTACCTTTTTTGAGCTCTATCGTCGGAATATATATAGAGCTTTCCAGAAATACTCCATTACTCATCCAATTGTTTTTCCTTTATTTCGGTTTGCCAAAGCTAGGTATTCTTCTAAGTTCTGAAACCTGTGCCATCGTTGGATTGATTTTCCTCGGAGGTAGCTATATGTCGGAAGCATTCCGAAGTGGATTAGAGGCAATACCCGTTATCCAGATTGAATCAGGCTATAGTTTGGGTTTAACGAAATTCCAGGTTGTAGGTCATATCATATTACCTCAGGCAATTTCCATATCGGTTCCCGCATTTTTGGCAAATATTATTTTCTTAATTAAGGAAACATCCGTTTTCAGTGCGGTTGCCTTAGCCGATTTGATGTTTGTAGCAAAGGATCTAATCGGCTTATATTACAAAACGGATGAAGCACTATTAATGCTGGTAGTTGCATATTCTATCATTCTTTTACCGATATCCATTATCTTTACATTCATAGAGAGGAAGCTAAGATATGCAGGATTTGGGCATTAAAGTATTATTTCAAGGAAGAAATTTTATAAGACTGTTGGAAGGGCTTTGGGTTACCATAGGCATTTCCTTGATGGCTGTAACACTTTCCATTATCCTGGGTATTTTCCTTGGAATGATTATGACAATTAAGAATTCCATAATAAGAATAATTACAAGAGTATATCTTGAATTTGTACGTATTATGCCACAGTTGGTTCTGTTATTTATCGTATACTTTGGAATTACGAAAGCCTGGGGAATTCATATTTCAGGAGAGCTTTCTGCAGTTATTGTGTTTACCCTTTGGGGTACGGCAGAAATGGGAGATCTAGTTCGAGGAGCACTTATTTCAATGCCTAAACATCAATATGAAAGCGGGAAGGCAATCGGATTAAATAATATACAGATATATCAATATATCATAGTACCCCAGGCAATACGGAGATTGTTACCTCTGGCGATAAATTTGGTTACTAGAATGATTAAGACGACATCTCTGGTTGTCTTAATCGGAGTGGTAGAGGTTGTGAAGGTTGGCCAACAGATTATTGAGTCCTCCCGGCTATCTGTACCCTCGGCATCTTTATGGATCTATGGTGTGATTTTTTTCTTATATTTTATAATATGTTATCCAATATCTTTGTTGGCATCTAGATTGGAAAAAGCATGGAAGAATTGAGGTGAGTTTAGGTTCATGAAAAATGAAAAAATTTTAGAGATAAAAAATATAAATAAAAGTTATGATGATTTGCAGGTCATTAAGAATTTAAACCTATCAATTGATCAGGGCGAGGTGGTTGTCGTAGTTGGACCCTCTGGTTGCGGTAAGAGTACCCTGCTTCGATGTATTAACGGTCTGGAAGTGATTCAATCCGGTGAGATATTGCTTCAAGGAGAACGAATTAGCGGTCAGACCAAGAATATGCATCTTGTCCGTCAGAAGATAGGCATGGTATTTCAAAGCTATGACTTGTTTCCCCATATGACGATTCGAAATAATATACTTCTGGGACCATTAAAAGCCCAGAATAGGGATAAGAAGGAGGTGGAGAAGAAAGCAGAGGAGCTCCTAAAGAGAGTTGGTCTTCTGGATAAGAAGGATGCTTACCCAAGACAGCTTTCCGGTGGACAGAAGCAAAGAGTAGCAATTGTTAGAGCCTTGTGTATGAATCCGGAGATCATGCTGTTTGATGAAGTAACAGCAGCCTTGGATCCAGAGATGGTCCGAGAGGTACTGGATGTAATGCTACAGCTGGCGAAGGAGGGCAGTACCATGGTTATTGTTACCCATGAGATGCAATTTGCCCGGGCGATCGCTGATCGTATTGTATTTATGGATCAAGGGGAAATTGTGGAGGTCAGTAAGCCCTCTGAATTCTTTACCAATCCAAAGACCGATCGAGCGAGACAATTTTTAAATCTGTTCGAATTTTCAAAAGAATAAATAACCAAAGAAAAGTAAAGAAATCAAAAAAATTAAAGGGAGAATTTTGTATGAAAAAATTAAAGAAATTAATCACCTTACTATTAATATTTACTATCGTTGCAGTTGCTTTTGCAGGCTGCTCTGCAACCGGAAAAGATTCTAAAAAAACTGGCACTGCCAGAACGCTGGAGGAGATTAAGGCCAGTGGAACGATTGTAATTGGTGTATTCAGTGACAAGAAGCCTTTTGGTTATGTAGATGACCAGGGAGAATACCAGGGGTATGATGTATACTTTGGTAACCGGATTGCTAAGGACCTCGGTGTAAAGGTAGAATATGTCGCAGTGGATCCGGCCAGTCGTGTGGAGTATCTGGTAACTGCAAAGGTTGATATTATCCTTGCTAACTTTACCGTCACAAAAGAAAGAGCAGAGCAGGTTGATTTTGCCCTTCCTTACATGAAGGTATCCTTAGGTGTTGTATCTACGGAGAACGCATTAATTACTGATGTGGAGCAGTTGAAGGAGAAGACCCTTATTGTTAGTAAAGGAACTACGGCAGAAACCTTCTTTACCGAAAACTATCCAGAAGTTAAGTTATTAAAATTTGATCAATACAGTGATGCTTACGGTGCTCTTTTGGATGGCCGTGGAGATGCATTTTCCACTGATAATACGGAAGTTCTTGCATGGGCGATAGAAAACAATGGATATCAGGTAGGGATTGAATCTCTAGGGAGCCTCGACACCATCGCACCGGCTGTACAGAAGGGAAATAAGGAGCTTCTGGATTGGTTGAATGATGAAATCAAAGCTTTGGGGGAGGAGAGCTTCTTCCACGCAAACTATGAGGAAACCTTAGCTCCGGTATATGGAGATGCAGCGGATCCCGACAGTCTCGTGGTAGAAGGTGGAGTTGTAGAAGAATAGTATAACAAGAAACCGATTCATATATAAGGGCAAGCAAATGCGTGTTAATCCCGTAATATTGGGCATCATGCCTTCGTTTGCCCTTTTATTCTAGGTGTGTACTTATTCGATTGTACTACTCATTGTATTACGTGACAGTATTACTTGATTGATTTATTCGTTTACTCTACATAGAGAGGACTGTTAATCATCAAGTAATTGATAGGAGCTGTACGAATAATATTTATCTGGAATAAGGATAGGTTGGATCAGCAAAGTAGGGTAGTGTAAATTCAACTGTTACCATGGCGACTATTTCTTTGGTACCTGGCTCGATTGGAGTGACAGCAAGACTATCTCTCATTGCAAATTGTTGCCCAAACGGTATCGGTACAGAACCATTTTCTGTGATACAAATAGGAATGGGATCCATGGGATAGCCTAGGTTACTGGAAACAGATTTTGCTTTATCAATCGCATTTTCTACAGCAAGATTTAGGGCTTCCTGATAAAAATAATCCAGGTTGGATATCTCAAAGGAGATAAATTCTACCACGTTAGCACCATTTTGGACGGCTGAATCTATGATATAGCCCAGCTGATCCAACTGATCCGTTTGAAACTCCAGAATATTACGTACTGAAAATCCACGGTCGATTCTGGTACCATCCTGGAAGTCATACAATCGATCAACCTGATATTGGAAGGTATTGATGTCATTCACTCCTAATTGCCTTAAGATCAATAGGACGGCCTGGCTTAATCTAGCATTTTCCTCCTGTATGTCCTGAAGCTTATCACCTGTGGTCTGTACTCCCAATCGTACCACGGCCATATCTGGTTCTACAGATACCTCCCCGCGACCGGTTAAGGTCATACAGCCATTGTTTATATTCTGTTGTATACATTCTTTTGACATTTATTGAGCTCCCTATAGTTTCTTACTGAAATATATGAATGAAAACGTAAAAAAATCCCATAATCAATATAAACATTGATAATCCTGTTTCTTAACCAATGTACAAAGCTGTGTTTTCTTGCCTTCCTTTATATTATCTGTTACCATAGTGGTTAAATGAAGATTGGAATGGAGCAATAATACGAGGAGGATGACGATGAATACGATTATTTTTGACTTGGATGGAACACTGTTGCCGATGGATCAAGATGTGTTTCTAGAGACTTATTTTAAAGCGCTGACGACGAAGATGGTGCCCTATGGAATAGATCCCAAGCGATTGATTAAGGCAGTATATGCAGGAATCAATGCTATGATAAATAATGATGGAACAATGACAAATGAGATGCGTTTTTGGAAAGCCTTTATTAATCTGGAGGGTGAAGAGGTTCGAAAGCTAGAGCCGGTTTTCATGGATTTTTATGAGAATGATTTTAATCAAGTCAAATCAGCTACTACAACAAACCAATATGCTACTAAAGTAGTCCAAATTCTCCAGGAGAAGGGTTATGAACTTGTTCTTGCCACCAATCCGCTATTTCCTCGAATCGCTACCCAAAACAGAATACAATGGGCAGGATTGAAGCCGGAGGACTTTGGGTGGATTACTACCTATGAGAATTCCTCCTATTGCAAACCAAACTTGGAGTACTATAATGAGGTTCTTAAATTTATTGGTAAGAGACCAGAAGAATGCCTTATGGTAGGTAATAATATGGAAGAGGATATGATTGTATCGGAGCTCGGGATCGATACCTACCTACTGAAGGATTGCTTAATAAATCGCAAGAATGAAGACATCTCTACTTTTCGACAGGGAAGCTTTAAAGAATTTTATGAATATGTAATGGAATTACCAAGGATACAGCAATCATAACACTAGAAGAGATAGGATCGATCATAGATCAATCCATATAAAATGGTCTATACCAGAGTTTTGAATAAACCTTCTGAGATAGTCCATTTTATATACTATCATAGCGTTAGACGATGTATTCAGAAGAATTTCAGCAGATAAACTTCTTGCTTCTTCTAAATGATCACGTTCATTATTACTTTCGTTTATTTGAGGATTGACACTATGCAGTCAGATGGTAAAAGAACGGCAAGAGTAAAACCCAAACTAAATGAGTTATGTTGACTAAAGCATAAATAGTTAAAGATATATTAATGCCTATATTAGTAGCTCGTAGTCCTGAGTTGTCGGATGTACAGATCCTTTTGTATAGATAGAAGAGTAGACCGGCAGGTAATATAACCTTAAGTAATAGGCTTAAGACAGGACTCTCTACGGCATTTACCATGAAGATATTAACTTCTGAAAAGAAGCCCGTTTGAAGTAGCATTAAGGTGAATATTATATCCGTAACATTAAGTATATAAAGAAGAATTAGTTTTCTTCTGATTATCTCTAGATTATAGTTTTTGATAAAAGTAATCATATGGCTCACCTCCTATCGAAAGTATTGCCAGGATATGGAAAGCTATTCTATGTTATATGAAATAAGAAAGAAAAAGTACCTGTCCAAAATTGGTTAATAAAAAGACCTTTATACCTTTGCATTTCGGATAAAGCTCGTCCACAAAAATCGGGACTTATAATATATATATGATAAATATTTTAATTCATGCAGTAATATATTATAAAAAGATTATTTTTAGGGGGATTCAGATGATTTGCCAGAATTGTAAAGGAGAAACCAGATGGTTGTGGACGAATTCCTTAGAAAAGGATATAATTAAGTTAAACGAATACAAAGGCGAATAGGTGTAGGAGGAATGATATGCTGGGTGAAAAACGATTTGCAGTTTTAATCGATGCAGATAATGTATCTGCAAAATATATCAAATATATATTGGATGAGATATCTGATTATGGTGTTGCCACCTACAAGAGAATATATGCTGATTGGACAAAGCCAAGTGCCAACTCGTGGAAGGATGTATTATTAGAGAATTCCGTTACACCGGTTCAACAGTATGGCTATACAGTGGGAAAGAATGCAACGGACTCAGCCATGATTATTGATGCTATGGATATTCTGTATTCCGGAAATGTTGAGGGCTTTTGCATAGTTTCAAGTGATAGTGATTTTACTAAGCTTTCCTCTCGTCTCAGAGAATCCGGTATGCTGGTCGTAGGTATGGGGGAGAGAAAGACTCCAAAGCCCTTTATTGCTTCCTGTAACCAGTTTAAATATCTGGATGTCTTAGCTGAGACAGAGAAGGCATCGATTGAGATGGAACAGCAATCAGCGAGGGCAGGCCGAACGAATGATAAGAAGTTAGACCATAAAGATGTGGAAGATCCAGAAAACATTAATAAAGTAGACAAGGATTCGAACCTACCGGATAATGGTGATCCTGTTAAGAATATGACGGATATCAATGTTATTAAAGCTACCATTTTGAAAATGATGAATGACGTAGATGAAGGGGATCAAAGTATGAATATGGGGGAACTGGGTAGCCGATTGGTCAAGAGGTATCCAGACTTTGATGTTCGTAACTATGGTGATACCAAGTTATCAAAATTCTTAAAGAAATTTGACTTCCTTGAGATAAAAACCAATGGCAAGGGTGGCAGTTCTATGTGGGTTTCTTTAAAGGCCGATATCGCCGAATCCAATGATGCCGTTGAACCCACGGAGCCAAATCCGATGAAGCAAATAAAACCAAGATCCAGAAAAAAACGTAATTATAAGAAGACATCGAATCCCAAATAACCTAGGACATCGTATAAAAGAATGAAAACACTAAGAAGTAATAAATCAAAAACAATAGAACTACTCATTGATAATAGGGTGGTCCAGGTGGAGCGTAAGAAAATCAAAAACATGTATCTACGGGTACGCCCGCCCCAGGGAAGTATTCATATCTCTGCACCCATTCGAACTCATGAGGATTCAATTCGTGCTTTTGTTCATGCAAAGCAGGAGTGGATTACTATGCAATTAGAACGTATTCAGGAAAATCCTGAAAACAATCCTAGGAATCCTTACAGTGAACCTCTTACCTATCGATCCGGTGACTCACTATATCTATGGGGGAAAGAATATCTTCTGTCTGTAGAATATTTGCAACAGAAAAACCAGGTCCTTCGAGGAGAGGATGATATTCTATTGATGGTTAAGAAATCGGAAGATACAAGCACTACAGAAGAACGAAAGACAATTATCATAAAATGGTATCGTCAGATATTAAATGATGAAATCCCCCTCTATATGCATCAATGGGAAAACATCATCGGAGTGAAAGCCAATAGCTTTACTATACGGGATATGAAGACTCGCTGGGGTACCTGTAATATCCGCGACAAGAAGATATGTCTAAACCTACAGCTGGTGAAAAAATCACCGGAAGGGTTGGAGTATGTTATTGTCCATGAACTAGTTCATCTGTTGGAACGAAGCCATAATCAAGTATTCAAGGCCTATATGACAAAATTTCTTCCAGATTGGAAGGAACGAAAGTATCGCCTTAATTATGGGTAATAATAAGAAAAAGACAGTAATATATTTAGAAGGCTGAGTTTGTCTGTACAAGGGCACATGATCGTACGCTTGTAACATTCAAATCCAGCCTTCTGTTTTTACGTTAGTATGAATAATAGTCCTGCAAATGACATGTGGGCCATGGTTATCACTGGTTCAGGTTTTCATGCGCTAGACTGAGTCTACGATATAAGCCCTCTTCATTGATCAATGTTTCATGAGTACCCTCTTGGACAATACGACCTTCCTCTAAAACCAGAATCAGATCGGCATTTCGTATCGTGGATAACCGATGAGCGATGGCGATTATCGTTCTGGTGCCAGCTAGATCAGCGATTGCCTTCTGAATCTCTCTCTCTGTTTCCACATCCACGGATGCAGTTGCCTCATCCAGAATAATGATCGGAGCCTTACGAAGGATTGCTCGAGCGATGGCGATTCTCTGTTTTTGACCGCCAGATAGACGCATGCCTCGTTCTCCGACTTTAGTATCATATTTATCCGGCATCTCGATAATATTATCGTGAATTCTTGCAGCCTTTGCAGCAATTATAATCTCTTCCCGGCTAGCTGTAGGATCTGCATAACCAATATTATCTGCGATTGTCCCGTTAAATAAGAAGGTATCTTGAAGTACTGGTGCTATATTCGCACGAAGACTTTGGAGAGTAACCTCCTTAATATCGGTTCCATCAATCAGTACTCGTCCTAAGCTGGGATCATAATATCTGGAGATAAGCTGAGTCAGAGTAGTCTTGCCCACACCAGTCGGACCGACTAGAGCAACCATCTGTCCAGGCTTACAGGAGAAATCAATACCATTAAGTACCGGACTGTTTTCCTCGTATTGAAAATCAACTGCTTCAAAGGTAATGCTACCATGAACCTCGGTCAGTTCTTTGGCTTCCGGCGAATTAACGATGTCGTTGGGAGTGTCAAGAATCATCATAACTCGTTCTGCACCAGCATAGGCCTGCTGTGTCTCCTCTAGGATTCTGGCAATGCCGGAAATAGGTGCATAAAAGAGTGAGAGGTATAGTAAAAAAGCAACGATATCCGATATGGATAATTCGCCTCCAAAAGCAAGTAGTCCACCGACACCCACCACGATAACTGTTCCGGTAGAGGATAAAAACTCAACTCCAGGATGAAACATAGCACTTAGGTTCAAAGCATGTAGGATTGATTTTGTATAAACATTCGTCTGATTTTTTACCAGTTTCTTTTCATATTCTTCCTGTCCAAAAGCCTGTATCTCCTGAATTCCAGAGAAATTATCCTGTAATTTTGAATTGAGATCAGCCAAGGATTTGTGAGCGGTTCTAAAATTTGGACGGATTTTTGTTGAGAAAATCCAACCGGAGATTAGAATAAAAGGAATCGGGATACAGGTCAATAGAGCCAGCCTTACATTGATGGTCATTAGGATGGCCATAACTCCTATAACAGTGACCAGATTAGTAACCATTTCTGGAATGATGTGAGCGTATAAAAGCTCAAACGTGGCGGTATCATTTACCACACGACTCATCAGGTCACCAGTCTGTTTATCCGAGAAGAAGCTCATAGAGAAATTTTGTATCTTAGAATAAACTCTAATTCTAAGGTCCTCCACCAGATTCCAGGCTGCTTTATGGGCTAAATAATTGCTGAGATAGCGAAATAAAATACGGATGAGATAGAGGACAATTAAGGAAATAGTAATCAGAAGTAATTTATCACGATAGATTTGAGTTAAGGGCTGTCTGCTTCCCTTCTCTACCATCTCCGTCATGGAACTGAGTAGCTTTGGGGTTATCAGGTTAACTACTGTCAAAGAAAAGGTTGCCATAATTGCTATCAGATACATCCCCTTATATCGGATTGCTTCTTTTCCTAAGCGCCATAGTAGTTTCATAATATTTATCCTCCTAAGTAGTCATATGTTCCTATTTTACCATAAAAAATGTGGAATGTCTTTATTTTCGATAAGGTTTTCGATGCAATGTATAATATATAACACTTTGTTAATCCTAAATAGAAATAGTTTCTCGAAGGGAGTGGATCACGATGTTACGAAGAAAACATATACTGCCTCCAACTTCTAATAGAGTATTCTTAAGGACAGATCCCTTAATTAATGCTGAGATTAGAAACCAAACCTTAAGAAATCTCAACATATTTAAGGGTTGTACGAAGGAGGATATTACCGAACGAATAAGAGCACTTAATCTAGAATGGGATACCGAGAGAGTATTGGAGGCAAACGTAGCGGTATTGATTCTACTGAGCTCAATCTTAGGGATAAAAACAAGTCGTTGTTGGTTCCTTTTAACTGGTGCAATTGGAGCCTTTTTACTTCAGCATTCTTTACAGGGGTGGTGTCCACCGGTGCCTATTATTCGAAGGTGGGGTGTGAGAACGGAGGACGAAATTAACGCTGAAAAGACGGTTTTGAAAATGTTCCGTGGTGATTTCAAGGTGGAAAATTCCTCTATAGAGGAGGTTCTAGATATCGTTGAAAAACTATAGTGAAAATTCCTATTGGTATTGTAGAGGCACTATAGTAAAAGGTTTACGGTATTATAGAGACATTATAGTGAGAATTCGTATGGGTTTCAGAAAACCATAGTAAAAGTCTTACAGATTTATAAAAATTATAGTAAGGAAGTATTCAATGTATTGTATAAACAAGGTATTTAACTCAGGGATATTTCAGGGAAAAAATAAGAGAAAGAATTATTTTGAAGGCTGGTATTTTAAGCTTACAGATCAAAGCATGGAACATACCGTGGCTGTTATTCCAGGTATTGCAATGGGAAAAAGCCAGCGCGATGCCCATGCTTTTATTCAGGTATTGTTGGGTGGAAAACAGGTTTGTTATTATAAATTTGATTTAGAGGAATTTCAATATAACAGAAATCGATTTGCCATTAAAATCGCTGATAATTACTTTTCAGAAAACAAATTAACCCTAAATCTTAAGGGAAATGGCATACAAATTCTTGGAACGGTACAGTTCAATCATATGAAAAGACTTCCAAAAAGCTTATATATGCCTGGTATTATGGGGCCCTTTTCCTATATTCCTTGGATGGAATGCTATCATGGAGTAATAAGTATGCATCATGATATTACAGGACAGCTTATGATAGCAGATGAAAGGACAGATTTTACCGGTGGCTGTGGCTATATCGAAAAGGATTGGGGTAATTCCTTTCCCAGCGATTGGGTCTGGTTGCAAACCAATCATTTTCTTCATTCTGATGGGACATTGATGGTATCTGCTGCCAGAATTCCTATGCTAGGAACTTCATTTCCCGGTTTTTTAGCCTTACTCCGACTAGGGAACCAATGTCATGTCTTCGCCACCTATACCGGAGCAAAGCTTCGCACCTTACAATGTTCGGATCATCAAATAAAAATAATCTTAGAGGACAGAAGGTATCGTTTGGTAATTCAGGTGGCTTCCACCGAAGGAGGATATTTAAAAGCCCCTCATAAAGGCCTAATGAACCGAACCATTCAAGAATCCATTAGTAACAAGGCCAAGATTCGTCTCTTTGATAAACGGAGTCAACCTCTCTTTAATAAACGGAGTCAACCTCTCTCTGATAAACGGAATCAGCCTCTCTTTGAAGACACCGCTCGGAATATAGGGTTAGAAATTGTACTCCCTAGGCATACAGGAAACACATTAAACTAATATTTAATGTGTTTTTTTAGTCTAACCATGAAGGATTAAGTAATGATGTTAAAATACTACATTTCTAATAATACTATTATTTGATACAATAAGTAATAGTTACCATTTCAAGATAAGAAAGGAACGAGGTATGAGGGGATATGAGCATGAAGAACGTAGATGAGGTTATAATTGATGGAATTATTGCAGACCTTACTCTGGAAGAGAAAATAAGTATGATTCATGGTGAGGGACTGTTTCAAACCGCTGCAGTGGAGCGTTTAGGTATCCCATCTCTTAAGATGTCGGATGGCCCTATGGGTGTTAGAAAGGAATTTAGCCTTAAGGAATGGATCAATATTTACACTACGGATGATTTGGTATCCTATCTTCCTAGCAACAGCGCCTTAGCAGCTACTTGGAACCGGGATCTGGCTTATGAAACCGGTAAGGTTCTGGGCGCAGAGACTAGAGGGAGAGGCAAGGATGTTATCTTAGCTCCTGGAATTAATATAAAGAGAAGTCCCTTATGTGGCAGAAACTTTGAATACATGAGTGAGGACCCGAAGCTGATCGAAGAGATGGTGGTTCCACTAATTAAAGGAATTCAGGAAAATGATGTTGCTGCTTGTGTGAAGCATTTTGTAGCAAATAATCAAGAGACAGACCGACTCTGGGTGGATACAGAGATTGATGAGAAAGCCCTTCGGGAAATATATTTCCCTGGATTTAAGGCTGCCATTAAGCAAGGAGATAGTCTAAGTATCATGGGAGCTTATAACCTTCTCTATGGAGTGCATTGCTGCCAAAGTAAGTATCTCCTGAATGAAATTCTTCGGGAAGAGTGGGACTATGATGGTGTCATTATATCTGACTGGGGAGGTGTCCACGATACTAAGATAGCCACAGAATCAGCTCTAGATCTCGAGATGTCTGTAGGTCCTGATTTTGATCAATACTATATGGCACAACCTCTTTTGAAGGCTATAAGAGCTGGTGAGATTGAGGAAGAATACATTAATGAGAAGCTAAGAAATATACTTCGACTTATGTATCGTCTCAAGATGCTGGGGGATGAGAGGGAGAATCGGCAAGCTGGAACCTATAATGCACCGAAGCATAGGGAAAAAGCGTTGGAATGTGCCAGAGAATCTATGGTTCTACTGAAAAATGAAAACAATCGACTGCCACTGAAGAAGACGGGCTTAAAAACCCTTGCAGTGATTGGTCAGAATGCAGAAATGATTCATTCCGATGGTGGTGGTAGTGCTGAGATAAAAGCCCTTTACGAGATTTCACCTCTTCTTGGTCTACGCACTTTGTTAGGAGGAAATACGGAGATAACATATGCCCGTGGCTATGAAATTCCTTCAAAAGAGGAAAAGGAACTTAACTGGCAGCAATATAGCTTAGAGAAACCGGAGCTGGATGAAAAAGAAAAGCAAAGGCTGGAGCAGATTCAGAAGGAACGTAAGCTTAAAGGTGACCAGTTATTTAAGGAAGCAGTTGCTCTCGCAAAGGAAGTGGATGAGGTTGTTTTTGTTGGTGGACTAAATCATGATTATGATGTAGAGGGCGCTGATCGAACTGATATGAAGCTTCCCTATGATCAGGATGAACTTATAAAAGCAATCCTTGAGGTGAATCCTAGAACGGTTATCGTCATGGTTGCAGGCTCTCCGGTGGAGATGGGTGCGTGGAAAGATAAAGCTCAGGCCATAGTTTGGTCCTGGTATGCCGGTATGGAAGGTGGTAATGCCCTGGCTGAGGTATTGTTTGGAGAGGTAAATCCCTCCGGGAAATTGCCAGAAACCTTTTTGAATAATATAATGGATTGTCCTGCTCACAAATTGGACGAGTTCGGTGATAAGAAGAAGCTTACTTATAAAGAAGGAATATTTGTAGGTTATCGCTATTATGATACCTATGATACCGAGGTGGCTTATCCCTTCGGCCATGGTTTATCTTATACCAGGTTTGAATACGACAACCTTATCCTTCATAAGGAGGAAGAGGATCAGATTCGTATTGATCTAACGGTAAAGAATACTGGTTCTATGGATGGAGCAGAGGCGGTCCAGATCTATATATCGGATTATAGAAAACCGGCAGATAGACCAATCCACGAATTGAAGGATTTTGTTAAGGTGCACCTGAAAGCAGGAGAAGAAAAAACCATATCCAGAATATTGAACAAAGAGTCCTTTAGCAGATATGATGTTGCATCAAAATGCTTCAAAGTAGAACCTGCCGAATACGAAATCAAGGTAGGAAGTTCCTCACGGGATGTCCGGTTAAGTGGTAAGATTAAGATAGATAAGGAATATCGGTATTTTTAACATGTTAAAAAATTAGAATCTTTATTAGAATAATAAAATATTAAAGAGTTTTCTCATCTTGGACTTGTGTTTATTACCATAGACACAAGTCCATAATTTATTAATGATCGACATTTTCGAAACAATAGAAAAGAGATTGGCTTTGAACGTACTGGAGGCATACAAAGTCAATCTCTTGTTTTTGAAGTCATGCATATAGTTTATTTGGCGTAAAAATAATCCCAAACTTCAGAAGCTATAAATTCCGTTAGGCTCAAATCATGCAATAGCTGCAGAAGACCATAGCGGTTTCGTAACTCCTTGGCCACAAGAAAGCTGTTAATGAAGGTGGCTTTATCTATTCCACAGGACATCGGATCGGATGGAGCAGATAGATGGGATAGGAGCTGTCGGATATCATCAGCAGAAGGAAGAGTTGAGATTAACTGTAGTAATTCCTTCCACTTGTTTTCTATAGTAGTCAGACGGGGTATTACATTCGTCGACATATTTTTGCCAACGGTATGTTCCAATGCAATTACAGATGGGGCAGCCTTTCCATAGGTTTCCAACATAAGGGATTCCCATTGTGGATAGGAGAAATCAGTGGCTTTGTTTACAGCAATTGAGAAGTCGGTCTCTTTTTCTTTCAAAAACTCATAGGCCTTTAATACGGCTATCGTTCCAATGCCCACCTTAGTTCCATGTAGAATAGGCTTCTTTCCCTGGAATAAAAACATCATTTCCCAGTAATGGGACAGGTGGTGTTCACTACCGGAGGCTGGTCTAGAATTGCCGGCGAAGCTCATAGCGATTCCAGAAAGGACTAGAGCTTCCATAATGCTTTGAATTGCTTTTGGGTCCCTGTGTAGGACTCCATCAACGTGTTCAAGTACAGTATCTATCGATGAGTGTACAATATTCTCAATAAAGGAACAATGATATTCCTGCTGAATGATATGAGAAAGCTTCCAATCGCAGAGACAGGTGTATTTACCCAAGATATCGCCAATCCCTGCGGCAATCATCTCTATGGGTGCTTCCATCAATATACGAACATCACCTAGAATCGCATAGGGAGCATGGGCTTCATAGGTGGTCTTCATGTGATCCACAATCAGTGGAGCAACCGTGGAAGCGAAGCCGTCCATGGAAGGAGCAGTAGCAATGATTAGATAGGGTAATGTTAGTCGGTGGCTTACAAATCTACTAATATCATTGATGGTTCCACTTCCGACCGCTATTATTACATCACAGGAGAGATCATAATGTATTAGGACCTTACCGAGGGTTTCCTCGTTTGGAATGGGCGCCACTTCCAAGATATAGTGTGAATACGGCAGATCCATCTCGTCTAAAATCTGCTCCACCTTTTGACCAGCAACCAGATAGGTTGTGGCATCATATAGGAAAAATGCTTTTTTACAAGAAAGTTGGGTTAGGAGCTTCGGCAGATGCATAATAGCATTCTCTTCGATAATAACTTCCTTGATCGGAACCTGATGGGTGTGACCACAGGAGCAGGTAATAGAACGCTTCAAGTAATCTTGTATATTTGACGAAGATATATCATTATTGAGGGGTAGATTTTTCTTTGGTTTATCTGTATTTTCTTGGGCTATATCCATATGTTTGACCATGAGTTGCCTCCTAGGTATGTGAATGACATTTTTATGTGATAGAAACTGATTATGAGTATAGGTTTGTATGATGAACTTGTCAATGCTGTTTATTATATGGCTAAATAAGTCAATGAAAGTGTTGACAGTTATGTACAAGGTATATTATATATATTAAATATGGTAGAATAATACCATGCAAATTATACCAAGCGTTTGTTATCTGGTTTCATCCGTATAGCATCTGCATAGAAAGGAAACGAATGGATCAAAAGAAGAATTGGAAGAAAAATATAATATTATTTCTATCAGGACAAATCATATCCTTGTTTGGATCTTCCTTAGTCCAGTATGCCATTATGTGGTATATTACATTGACTACAAAGTCGGGTGTAATGATGACAATATCGATCATTGTAGGATTTTTACCCAACTTTTTTCTTGCCCCCTTTGCTGGAGTATGGGCAGATCGGTATCCTCGTAAGAGATTAATTATTTTAGCGGATTCTGCAATCGCGATAGCAACACTAATCGCAGCCATTGTCTTCGCCTTGGGATATGATTCCATATGGACTTTGTTTGCAGTACTTGCAATTCGTTCCTTAGGACAAGGGATACAGTCTCCAGCAGTGGGAGCAATTCTTCCTCAAATTGTACCAGAGGATAAATTGACTAAGATAAATGGAATGAATGGAAGTATGCAGGCTCTCATAACCCTATTTTCACCAATGGTAAGTGCTGCTTTATTGTCAAGGGTACCAATGAATGCAATTTTTATGATTGATGTAGTTACTGCGGCTGTTGCTGTACTGATCTTACTTCTTATTCGAATCCCAACACATGCTAAGGCGATGGAGAGAAGTGAAATTAAGTACTTAGATGATTTTAAAGAAGGAGTCAGATATATCAAGGACCATCCGTATGTCAAAGCATTTTTTCTGTTTTGCGGATTCTTCTTTGTTTTGGTTGCACCGGCGGCATTTCTTTCGCCATTGCAAGTAACCAGGAGCTTCGGTGAAGAGGTATGGCGACTCTCTACGATTGAGATTACATTTTCTATTGGAATGATCTTTGGTGGTGTTTTAATGGCTTCCTGGGGTGGCTTCAAAAATAAAATATATACCATGACCCTAGCCAGTATTATTATGAGTGCCGCGACCATAGCGCTGGGAATTGTTCCAGTGTTTTGGATATATGCTGTTTTGATGGGAGTATTTGGACTTGCTATGCCACTACTGAATACGCCATCGATAGTTCTACTGCAGGAGAAAGTAGAAGAGAACTACCTGGGAAGAGTATTTGGTGTTATGGGTATGATATCAAGCTCCATGATGCCTTTGGGTATGTTGATTTTTGGACCCTTATCCGATTTGATTTCCATCGAATCCATTCTGATTGGTACAGGTATAGCAATGTTGATTTCCTGTTTTTATCTATTAAGAATAAAGCGTCTTGTGAGTGAAGATCTTAAATAGATTAATATTAGTAGTTACGAATATTTGTACAAGGGGGAACATCCTTCGTATTACTTGGTTCACATTTTCATTTGTAGATAAAGAAGAAAGAGTATGGTCTCGGTTCTTATTAGAAGGAACCGAGACCATACTCTTTTATTGTTGCTGTATATGGAAGAAGTAGAATAAATGTTAAAATCTCATTGGAATCAGATCAATGTAATCCTGTAGAGAAGCATCCCGCATCAGGCATTCAATAATCTGTTTTCCTAAGGGGTGAAGCTCCTCAGTATTGAATTTAGCAGCCTCCTGTTTGAAGAAATCCATTAATATGTTAGCACCAGCATCATATCCATCGATTCCCACCTCTTGTTGCCGTTCAGGTTGAAGGAAGGCTCTTCTGATATATTGGCCATCTACCTTCAAGGATTCTAAACCATAGCCAAGGATGGTGCAACGGGCTTCCTTTAGATGTTCTGGCTTAAACTTGGCACTGCCACGTCTTGCGATATATTCTCTTGCAACCCATTGCGGATTAAAGCCTACTTTATATACGCCGATATGCTGATTGGGTATTAATAAATATCTGGTACTGGTAGAGTATAGAATCTGATCCAATAGAAGATTGGCTTGTTTAACCATCTTGCCAGTAGCAAAAGGCCAATAGGATCCAACACCCTCGCTTACCATTCCCTTTGAGCTTACAATACTGGGATTGTTATAGCCTCTGGGAGCAACCAGTCTCCATAACCAGGCTAGTGCAGGAGGAAGGATGTGGAACATACCCATAATACCATAGGAAGGATTTTCTCTCGTACAGGGTGGTGTCCTTACCCCAAAACTTCGTACGTCAACCTCCACGGGGTCCGTCACAATATCTGGTACAAGACGTCTCGGAAGGATGGCTCTCGGATTCGGGCATGGAGTTCCATTAGAATCTAAGGTATGTTCCCAGACAAGGCAGGTTGCGTTGGGTACACCCTGGATATTCAAAAAGAGAAGAGGTTCCTTCGGCTGTGTAAAGATCTTCTCGTATTGGGGTGCAGAACCATAGCTAGTAATACTGTCAAGTCTTAAAAACCATCCGCTTTCTGCATCCTGAACCACCAGCTTCTTACTCTGGTTCTGTAGCTTTGGATGACAGATAGCCATATCGTCGGTTACCGGATGAAGCTCACTGGATTCGCTTAATTCAAGGTAATATTTCTCCCCAGTAGCAAGGTTCTCACCCAATACCAGTCGTCCATCTGGAGCTCTGTGAGCAGGCTCAATCATCTCACTCTTACCACCGCCAGAAGCGCCTTCATGCATAATGACAATTTCATTATCATAAGGTGTGATTACTTTCACTGTAGAAGCATGGGCTGTGAGCCAATCTTCCTGTTCCCCAATGTTTAGTAATACCCCATAGATCCCCTTCTTAGCGCTGGGACCAGGATATAGGTTATAAGAAAATACCTCATGTACCTCCTTTAGGCGATTATGGACAACCACCTGCTGGCCATTAAACTCAGTATGACGGAAGGGAGGTGCCAGATAGACGATAGCCTGAGGCTTAAAGCCATCCTTAACCTTATCTATGCTTAAGAAACCTTGCAAATCAGCCAGTGCACAGGCAAAAAATGCTGCATTCAAAGGAGCAATTAGCAGGGATTCATATCCATATTCATAGCTACCAGACATGAAGGGAAGAACAATCAGTTCTTGATCCGTAAGCCATTCAAAAGTATCGATTCTAAGAGGTTCAAAATCTTTATGATACACATCCTTAAATCGCGGTTTATCGGTATCAAGCTGATCTCCAATTACAAGACTTTCTGGATCACGGCGCCTCATATAATCCTCCATATAATTAACGACAGCACCATTTTTACAGCGGGTAACATTTGCCTCTTGTATTGTCCCTTTGCCTTTAACATCATAAATCACGTCATAGCTTATGCTATTTTCATCCCCAAAGGAAAGGTTAAATAACTCCTCCCTTGATTTGGGAAATATAATCTTTTTACATCCTGTTAAGATGCTCTTAACATCCTCTGCCAAAATAAACTTCTGCAAGTATTCTTTCATGTTAACTCCTTTACAAATTGTTCTAAGTGATCACCGCTATAAAGTAAGACTAGTCATATTTTTTGTGATCCTGATTGTTAATATTCATAGAAATATGGCGTTAAAAATCTACATTTTCCACCACATCTCAGTTTGAAGCTTTTCATCCTTTTCTAAGACAGCTCTAGACATTTCTGATTTCATAGTTTCTAATTTTTCTGCAAGCGATTCATCATTAACGGCTAGAATTTGAGCAGCTAAGATTCCAGCATTGTCAGCGCCATCAATAGCAACAGTTGCCACAGGAACTCCCTTTGGCATCTGGACGGTAGCAAGCAGTGCATCCATTCCATCCAATACAGAAGCTCTGATTGGTAGACCTATAACTGGAAGAGTAGTCTGGGCTGCAATTACACCAGCTAGATGAGCAGCTTTTCCAGCAGCGCAGATGATAACTCCAAAGCCATTGGATCTGGCGTTAAGGGAAAAATCACTAGCTTGCTTTGGCGTTCTGTGTGCACTTATTACATGAACCTCAACTGGAATACCAAAGCCCTTCAGCGTATTGATCGCACCTTTCACTATTGGAAGATCACTATCACTTCCCATTAAAATTGCTACTTTTTTATTCATAATAACCTCCTTCTGCCAAAATATCACGTATGTGGGTATCGGCAATATTTACTTATCCTTTGATTTGGTTAGTGCCAGCTTGTTTTTTATAAAAAAAATCCGATATCCATAGTATATACCAGATATCGGATTACGAACAACTTAGACGAGCTAATTTGTTATGTCTCCCGGATTACTTGTTAGAGATGAATTCTTCAAGATTTCGGTCTGTAGTGAGTATGATAACTTTCTCACCGGTTTTTGTACTGATGTCGGAATGGGTGCTGACTATGGCTACCTTAATCACATCTGTAATTAAGGTTTCCAGATATCCTCGCCCACCTTCAAACAGGGAAGAACGGACCTTCTTAAATAATTCAATCCCTTGGGGATTATCAGTCAGTTTTTGCTCCGCGGGACTTAATACCCCGGCAAGTCTTACAATAATTAAATCTTGTATAATATATGTACGTATCGACTTTGGACCACGGCCCACATACTCTAATTCAAACTTACTGACTGCTTCTGAAATTTTTGCTTCTAATTGACCTTTTGTCACAGAATCATCACCTCATATTAATACATAGCATTGATAATGTGGCTACTATTTTTCTACTATAGCTTATTTAATTTATGATGTCAACTTAAAATAACAATGTATATATATGCAATTACTAAATTATAAATGTTCGCCGAAAAGGATGGAACAAGGTATTAATATGATTGTATTAATTGATCAGGAATAAATTTTATAGGAATATAGTCGGATATAACTCTGCATTAATCGATGAATTAGATTGTATAATTTGGCTATACATATTATAATATTAGTAAATATGACGAAAAAAATTCTCTCTAGAGTTTGAAATGTGTTGGAATAGGACAAATACACCTTATATATGAAAATGTTTACAATAATTATACAATGTTTTGATAATAAATTTAGTAATAGGGGTGGAGTACATATGAAAAAGTTGAAATTTCATATTGTTTTTTATTTAGTGATTTTCCTGATTATCAGTTATTTATATTGCTTGCATATCCGCTCTATGAATACATTTATAACGGGAGATCATACAGCAATCATTGTGGTTGTAAATATTGCGATAGTCACTCTACTTATTCTGTTTATGTATATCATTTTTAAACAGAATATTAGATTGCGGATAGAAAAGAATAAACTATCCGAATTTAATGAATTGCTAAGCGAAAAGGAGGAGTTGTTTCGTACCCTTTTTAAGCAATCCCCCTATGGAATCACTTTTGGTAATTTTAAAAACAATATCTTAGATGCGAACGATATGTTTGTTAATATTATTGGTCGAAGTATTGATGAGTTGAAAAACATGAATTGGACCGACATTACACATCCAGAAGATATTAAGAAAGATATGGATTACTTTGATCAATTTAAGGCCGGTGAGATCAATGAGTATACCATGATGAAACGATATCTACGCTCAGATAACTCTGCTATTTGGGTGAATATGAATGTTGCACGGCTTCAACTACTCAATCATAGTGATGAGGAATTAAGTCACATCTGTACGGTGGAGGATATAACGGACAAGATCCAGACACAGGCTGATCTTGAGGAAAGTGAGAGAAGTGTTGCTATGTTATTGTCGAATCTACCTGGTATGGCTTATCGTTGTAAGCTAGATAGAGATTGGACGATGGAATTTGTATCGGAGGGTTGCTTTGAGTTAACTGGTTATCCTTCGGAAAGTCTGGTGCAGAATAAAGTGATTAGCTTCAATGCGCTAATCAATGGTGAACATCAGGATTTCTTATGGAAAAAATGGAATGAGGTACTTAAAAATGGGACCATATTCAAGGAAGAGTATGCGATAACAACTGCGTCGAAGGAGATAAAATGGGTATATGAACAAGGCCAGGGCGTTTATAATGAGCATGGAGAGATCGCCGCAATCGAAGGTTTGATTATTGATATCTCAAACCAGAAGAAAAGGGAGGATGAAATTCGATATCTGACCTATCATGATGTATTGACGGGGCTTTTTAATCGTAGATATTTTGAAGAGGCAAAGACAATATTGGATGAACAAGATAAGTATCCACTATCAGTAATTGTCGGTGATATCAATGGTTTGAAATTCATCAACTCTGCCATTGGCCATCAGGAGGGAGATGGCCTGATTATTCAGGCATCGAAACTTCTGTCTAGCTGCTGCAGATCCAAGGATGTTCTGGCAAGAACGGGTGGGGATGAACTCTCTATCCTGATGCCGAACACAACCTATGAAGAGGCAAACCAGGTAGTCCATCTAATCGGTAAGTTATGCGAGAGGCAACAGGATGAAAATATAGAGAACCCCTATCATCTTAGTATATCCGTTGGGTGCGCAACCAAGTATAATGAAACAACAAAACTAGCCAGTATTATTAAAGAAGCAGAAGAAAACATGTATCGCCATAAGATGCTTCAAAAAAAGAGCCTTCATAGTTCAATTATCTCTACCATGAGATCCTCCCTTAATGAAAAAAGTCAGGAAACAGAGGAACATGCCAATCGATTAATTGAGTTATCCAAAGAGATCGGGATAAATCTTAAGCTGTCCGAAGAACAGCTTAATGAATTAGAACTTCTATCTACCTTACATGATATAGGAAAAATAGGTATCCGTGATAGTATACTTAATAAACAAGATACTCTGACTAATGATGAATGGTTGGAGATGAAGAAGCATCCGGAGATGGGCCATCGCATTGCAATGGCAACTCCAGAGTTAGCACCAATAGCAGATTATATACTGAACCATCATGAACGATGGGATGGGCAAGGATATCCCAATGGTAAGAAGGAGGAAGAAATCCCTCTTTTATCTAGAATTATTACGATTGTTGATTCCTATGATGCTATGACCTCCGATCGGCCATATCGGAAAGCGCAGTCCATAGAAACTGCTTTAGAGGAAATCCGTAGGAATGCAGGTACGCAATTTGATCCGTATATTGCGGAATTATTTATAGAACTGATTCGTAAAAAGTATTAATTTTATATTAGGTATTGACTTTGACGTTACGTAAAGGTTTATAGTGAATTTGTAAGAAGTTGATACTGAAAAGCGGAGTTTATTAAACATCGCAGAAATGAGGATATGAGTGGAATATACAGTGCAAAAACTGGGCAGCCTAGCTGGAATCAGCACCAGGACCCTTCGATATTATGACGAGGTTGGAATTCTTAAGCCGGCTAGAATCAATTCCTCTGGATATCGAATTTATGGAGAAGGTGAAGTGAATCGACTACAGCAGATCCTATTTTATCGGGAGTTGGGGGTCAGTATTGAGGACATAAAGGATATCATGAATTCTGATTCCTTTGATGAAACCGAAGCCTTGAAAAGCCATCATGAAAAACTTCTTGCAAAACGAAGACAGATTGACCAGTTAATAACTAATGTTGAGAAGACATTAGCACGGTCTGAAGGGAGAATAATTATGAGTGATAGAGAGAAGTTTGAAGGTTTTAAAAAAGATCTGATTGATGAGAACGAGAAGAAGTATGGAAAAGAAATCAGAGAAAAATACGGAGAAGATACCGTTCAAGCATCCAATGCAAAGATGTTTAAGATGACAAAAGAGGAATACGAAGCATTTGAAAAGCTCAGTCAGGAGGTTCTTGATACGTTAGCGGAGGCTTATAAAACTGGAGATCCAGCAGGAGAACTGGCACAAAGGGCTGCAGAGCTTCACAAGCAGTGGCTTATGTATACTTGGGCTAAATATAGCAAGGAGGCCCATGCAGGTCTTGCCCAAATGTATGTTGATGATGAGAGATTCACAGCTTATTATGATGAAAATCAACCTGGAACAGCGAAGTTTCTAAGAGATGCAGTATTCATCTACACTGGCATGAGTAATTAAATAGTGCTATCTATATCATATTATAATAGATTGACCTGATAACGCATACAATGGTAATCATCGTTGCATTATCGGGTCAATTTATGTTTACACCAATACATACGGAAGCAATGAATTTTAAATTCATATAGGGAATAATTAAAATAGTCATAAAGTTGATATCTGCGTAGAAATGTAATATAATCATAATCAATATATAAAAAGATGGTTTCGGTGTTATAAGTCATCCTATTATTGATATTAATAATAATAATAATAAAATACGTATCTGAAGTAGGGAATGAAAATGAAAAATAAAAGAACTACCCATCGTAAAATAAATAAGCTTAAAAACGACCGTTGCAGAAATGTTTACATAGTGCTTACTCAGACTCAAACTTATCCTGCAAGGGCAATTCATCTATATACCAATGAGCCTTATGCTCATGCATCCCTAGCTTTCGATGATGATTTAGCAGAGATGTACAGCTTTGCTAGGCGAGGGATTCGAAACCCATTTAACGCCGGATTCATTGAAGAGGATATTAATGAAGGCGTATTTGGTAAATGTAGGTCCACCACCTGTAATATATACCAACTAAAAATAACGGAACAGCAATATATTAAGTTAAGGGAAGAAATTGAGATTTTCAAGCAAAACAAGGATGATTATTCCTATAACTTCTTAGGACTTTTGGCCGCAGCAGTTAACATACCTATTAAAGCAAAACAAAGATATTTTTGCTCCCAGTTTGTAGCCTATGTTTTAGACCGTAGTGGAATACATATTTTTAATAAAAATTATGCGCTGGTTAAACCCAGAGATATCCGATTAAATCCCAGACTTAAGTCGATCTACCGGGGAAAGCTTTGCGAGTATCGGATCGCCAAAGATCCTGTTATTAATTAAGGATTACAGGCTTTTGTTTCGTTCTGGATCCATAGATGCTTTCGCTTCTTCGAATTTGTGTTTGCCAATATGACAATATCCATTTGGATTCTTGTCTAGATATTTTTGATGATACTCCTCTGCGAGATAGTAGTTTTGCAGGGGTAATACTTCGATCGCAATGGGTTTCTCATAATTGTTTTGTAATTCTTCAATCGAATGTTTGATTATAGGAAGGTCTTCTTCGGAGACATAATAGATTCCAGTTCTATACTGGGAACCAATATCTCCACCCTGCTTATTTACGGAAGTGGGATTAATTACATCATAATATAAACTAAGTATAAACTCCAACCGAATTAGTTTTGCATCATAAAATACACGGACAGTTTCAGCATGTCCGGTATCATTATGGCAAACCTCATGATAGGTTGGATTTTCTGTATTGCCATTGGCATACCCTACATCGGTTCGGATTATGCCCGGTATTTCAGAAAGATATTTTTCTGTACCCCAGAAACATCCCCCGGCTAGATATATTTCTCTTTGATTATCGATTTGATTCATATAATACACCCTTTCTATGTTGTAGATACTCTATAGCGGCAAATAAAGCCTGTCATATTTGAGATTAGTGCACAAATGAGAACACTAAGACTAGAGTGGTTATTTGTAGCTTAGTAATACGATTCTACATTTTCTCTATTGAAAAATCAAGTAGAAGGTTATGTTCTGCTCGTCTTAGAATGGATAGCATTGGTTATGCTATCAAACGTTAATAGAAGATAAGATAAAAAGAAGATAATATAATATAAGATAAGATAAA
>CAYMLE010000003.1:0-7996 GCA_964391115.1 uncultured Herbinix sp.
TCTGCCTTACAATCCTTATACTTGAAATCCATCTCCTTGCCGCCAACGATACAGGGCAAATCTGCCATATCGTTCGGTACGGTCCAGTCTAGTGTAATATTAGAAAAAGGCGCCTGGGTTCCCCAACGACTCGGGGTATTAACACCGTAGATAAAGGACTGGATACATTGCTTTACCTCTTTATAGGTGAGACTATCCACCTTAACAAAGGGAGCTAGATAGGTATCAAAGGAGGAAAATGCCTGAGCTCCCGCCCACTCATTCTGCATGATTCCAAGGAAGTTTACCATTTGGTTACAAAGGGTAGACAAATGGCTTGCTGGAGAAGATGTAATCTTACCAGGAATCCCACCAAGGCCTTCCTTAATTAGCTGATTCAAGGACCAACCTGCACAGTAGCCAGTCAGCATGGACAGGTCATGAATATGTATGTCTGCATTTCTATGAGCATTGGCAATCTCTTCATCGTATACTTCTGACAACCAATAGTTGGCTG
This sequence comes from uncultured Herbinix sp., assembly GCA_964391115.1. Taxonomy (GTDB): domain Bacteria; phylum Bacillota; class Clostridia; order Lachnospirales; family Lachnospiraceae; genus Mobilitalea. The sequence continues at coordinate 497 of CAYMLE010000003.1, forward strand.
TAATTGATCCCGAATTATGTAATATTAATCCACCAACGGAATAGGTTACGGTTGAGTTTTCCTTAACTCTCCAGTCCTCTTCCTTAACATAACTATTAACAATATCTTTGTAATCAAGTATTGTAGATTTCATGTTTCGGATCTTTTCTCTATTTTTACGGTACAGGATGTAGGCCTTTGCAACATCGGTATAACCGGTTTGCTCTAAAACACGTTCTACACTATCTTGGATATCCTCAACGTGGACTAAATCATCTTGAATCTTTTTTTGGAAATCTGAGGTGACTCTTAATGATATTAGTCCGATGATTTCCTCTGTGTAAAACGTCTTGGTAGCTTTAAAGGCTTTTGTAATTGCTTCACTGATTTTTTGTAGGGTAAATTCGGATACTTGTCCGTCCCTTTTAACAACATTAATCATATGTAACGATCTCCCTTCCCGCTCTTTAAAATATAATTTTTCTCTTTAAACACTTGAATTAATAGTATCAGATTTCCAATCTTTAGTCAATAATAAAATACTAGATATATGCAGATTATTTAACCCCACACTATATCTAGTACTTTTATAGTAGTTTATTCCTATCTAATTAATTCGAATTATTCCGATATATCAGGCTATACCTTGATTATTACAATCCGAGATAAACCTCCTTCGGAACATAGGCCTTCACATAAATCCCTTCCTGACGGTATTCCTCCTCCAACAACTGTCCGTATTTACGAACTGCCTGGATTTTACCTGCATCACTATAGGGAAATACCTTCTCTACCAATATCTTTCGTTCGTCCAGTTCCTTCTGTATTAGCTCCAATAACTTATCCATACCCTGACCGGTTCTGGCAGATATCTTCACCGTATGATCTGCTTTAAAATCCTTAAGGATTTGCTCCACCTCTACTTTATCCTGCTTATTAAAGGCAGTGAGGATGGTTTTATCCTGAATTCCCAATTTTGCTAAGGTATCATAAACGATGTGCATCTGCTTATAGGCATCTGGGTTGGAGCTATCAACCACATGGAGGATGATATCGGCATATTTTGCCTCCTCCAGCGTGCTTCGAAAGGATTCCACTAGATGATGAGGTAGCTTTCGGATAAAACCAACGGTATCCGTAAACAACACCTGCTGTCCGCTCTCCATACTGTAATTCCGTGTGGTAGGGTCTAGGGTAGCAAACAGTTTATCCTCCTCCAAGACTCCTGCACTGGTTAATCGGTTGAGCAAGGTAGATTTACCAGCATTGGTATAACCTACAATCGCTATTACCGGTATCTGACTTCGACTTCTTAGGCTCCTGGCCGTCTCTCGGTTCTTCTTCACTTCCTCCAGCTCATGCTTTAAAATAGTGATACGTTCTTTAATTAAACGGCGATCCATCTCCAGCTTCTTTTCACCAGGTCCTCTGGTACCGATGCCACCACCTAGCCTAGACAGAGAATTACGGAGACCGATCAATCTTGTGGCCCTATACTTTAATTGAGCTAATTCCACCTGAAGCTTGCCTTCCCTTGTAGAAGCCCGATTAGCAAATATATCGAGGATTAGAACGGTTCTATCTAATACCTTCAACTGGAGTGCATCCTCCAAATTCTTTAATTGTATCGGGGACAGTTCATCATCACAGATTACTACAGTGGCATCGTTATCAAATGCCAAAGCCCTCACCTCTTCGATTTTCCCCTTACCAATATAAGTACCCGGGTGAATTTTCTCTCTGTTTTGAATGATTTTCCCCACGGTCTTGGCACCGGCAGTTGCTGCCAGTTCCTCCAACTCCTCCAAGGACTGAGCCGTGTCATCATTGTCGTTAACAGCAACACCGACTAAAATCAAGCGTTCTTCCTGATCTTTAATCTCATATAGTTCTGACATATACTACCTCACTTAACTATCTTATTTCCAGGTCTTGCAAAACCTTAACGTTTATGCACTTACCTAATTATGATTCTGTGACCAAAATCCCTTATAGAATTATACTCTTCACCAAGAAATTTATTGTGGGTTTTCAACCCTAATATTCTAATTATCTTGTTCCTTGCTCAGGTCCAATTGCCTTGTATCTAAAAATAGTAGTTCTCTCCTGGCTTCCTCGTCCTCTGGATAAGCCTCCATATAGCTGGCCAGTTTTTCAAGGGCCATATCATATTGCCCCATATATTCATATGCAATAATCTCACTCTTCATTAATGGCCGCAGTGTTTCTATATCCTCAAATGCAATTCCCTGCTCCAAGTATTTTAATGCCTGACTATAATTTCCCTGTTTCATGTGGCAGATTGCGATCTGATGATATACTGCCGTAGCTCCCGATACGAACCCCTGATCGCGACCAGTCTTTAAACTATGGCCTTCCTCAATATATTTCTCATAATAGTAAATTGCAGTAGAAAAATCCTTCTGTTCACTATAAATCTCTCCAATATAGTAATTGGCTTCATAAAATCCATTGGCATAGCTTTCATTAAGTTCTGTTAAGGCCACCTCATAAGACCCTTGGTAAAAATGCACCTTAGCCATATTATATTGATCTTCCTTGGAGTCTACACCAATCTCTGAAGCCTGCATCAGAACATTGGTTGCTTCCGACATATCTCCCATATCAACCATTAGTTTATACTTATCAAAATAGTATTCATAATGGTTGGGTTTCATAGATATTGCTAGATTACAATCCTCCAAACTGCGGACAAAATCACCGGTTTTTCGCCAAGTGTAGGCTCGTTTACTTAGTGCCTCCGATGTTTTACTGTATTGTTCAATGATTTCGGTATAGACTTCCGCTGCTTCCTCATAGGCTCCGAGCTTCCGCAAGGCATTCCCTTTATAATACAATATATCCAGATTAAGATCTGATAATTCACCAATACTTAAGGCTGCATCAAATTGACGGATTGCCTCCTCATATTCCCTTTTAAAATAATATGTAATTCCTTTGCCCCGCAAGACCTTTTGATTATTTTTCTGAACCATTGGAATAAGCTTATCCATATACACCTGGTCAAACTGCTTTAGAGCATCCTCATATTGCTCCAGGGCAATTAAGGTCATGCCATAATCAATATAATATTCCGCTCGGTTAGGATTTTGTTCTATCGACTTAGCAAAATCAACCGCAGCCTCCTCATAATTACCCTTTGCAAAATGCTTTCTAGCACTGCGGTATTCACTTCCACCCGCACTGCATCCGGTTAATAATAGGAACATAGTACATAACATTCCGAGAATTAGAAGCTGTTTCTTCATGATCCCCTCCATGGTTATCTGGTGTACCGAACAATTATACGCCTCTTCCCGAGGCACAATATATGGTATCTTTCTCCATTATACCTCATTATATATGATATGTAAACTGGAAGTGGCACCTTAATTATGTTTCTAGCAGGTATGAAAACCTACGATTTCATTGCATTTAGTCCTTCGTTGTTTCCTACCGAACAAGTAAAAATTCAATTCATTTTCAAATCAAAAATAATCGCAAAAATAATTTAAAAATAGTTAAAATGTTAGTAATTGATTATTTCCGTTTTTTGTGGGATAATTTAACCTGTCTTCTTTGTGTTATATGCATAGAGTACCTGGAATAATCAAGGCTCTAAATATTGTTACACATCGATGATAAGCTAGAATTACTACAAAATTACTAAATCAAAAAAAATTGTATAGGGAAAGGATTTTCATTATGTGGCTTGTATTTGCTTTATTTACTACACTATCATGGGGTATCGCTGATTTATTTTACAAAAAGGGGGCTGACAGCGGGGATAAATATAGTCATTATAAGACCGGTATTATGGTAGGATTCGTTATGGGTCTTCATGGTCTGGTTTATATGCTAACTCAGGATATCACGTTTCACCCAATTGACATGATAAGGTATCTGCCTGTGTCTGCCTTTTATATTCTATCCATGATCATCGGTTATCTAGGCTTGCGTTACATCGAATTATCAATCTCATCACCGGTACAGAATTCGTCTGGAGCGATTACTGCCATCATTCTCTTCCTTTTGTTTCCACAAAAACTCGGTATGCTGACCATTGTCGCTATTGCCCTGATTACATTCGGAGTAATTGGCTTAGCCATATTAGAAAAGAAAGCTCAAACGAATGCACACCGGTTAGAAAATGTTACTATTCCAGCGAAATATCAGATTGGTTTCTTAGCCATAATATTTCCTCTTCTATATGCGATCCTTGATGCTTTTGGCACCGCGGCAGATGGAATATATCTAGATGAGCTGAAACTAATTAGTGAAGATGCTGCTTTGCTCGCCTACGAATTTACTTGGTTTTTCATAGCCGTTATCGTATTTGTCTATATTAAATTTATCCGAAAACAGAGCTTCAATCCATTTAAGGAACCCGTCAGGACCTCTGCTGCTGTCTTCGAAACAGCCGGACAGTTCTTCTATGTCTTTGCTATGTCAAATAACGCAATTATAACAGCTCCCCTGGTAGCCTCTTACAGTATCGTATCCATATTATTATCTCGGATTTTCCTACGGGAGAAGTTAAGCAGGAAGCATTATCTATTGATAACAATCGTTTTAATTGGAATTGCTGTTTTAGGAATAGCAGAAGAAATATAGCTTATAAATTTAAGAAGTACATATTATCAATAAAAAATAAGGTTGAATTTGTTAGTGGCAATCGAACATCTTTGTTCTTCCCTGCTACCTTCAAATTCAACCTTATATTTATTGTATTATTAATCGAAAAGAATATTATCGATTACTTAGAATAATCCCATTAAGTTAAAGGATAAGAATAAGCTTGCTGCTAAGGATGCAACCAGAGTTACAACCGTAATCTGTGTATTAATGGATGGACCAGCAGTATCCTTGAACGGATCACCTACGGTATCACCAACAACACCAGCCTTATGAGCTTCTGAATTCTTACCACCATTATGACCTGATTCGATGTATTTCTTTGTATTATCCCAAAGGCCACCAGAATTGGACATAAACAGTGCAAAGATCAAACCACTCACAATGTTACCAGTTATAAAACCACCCACTGCATGAACACCGCCGATAAAACCAACTATGAGTGTAGACAGGATTGCTAAAAGCCCTGCAGGGATTAATTCCTTAATTGCTCCGTCCGTTGCGATCTCAATACATTTCTCATATTCTGGAACAACGCCCTTCTTACCTTCCTTCAGTCCCACGATTTCCTTGAACTGACGATGGATTTCTGCAACCATACGCTGAGCATTACGATCTACACCGAGCATCAGCATTGCACAGAATACTGGAGGAATCGCAGCACCAACTAACAAACCAAAGAATACGGTAGGGTTCGTAACATCAAAGCCGTTTGTTATACCTTCCACACCCATCTCAGCTGCCGCTACATTAACTTCGCTGATAAAGGCACCAAGGAGAGCAATAACCGTTAAGCCTGCTGCACCGATGGAGAATCCCTTTGTTACCGCTTTTACGGTATTACCAGCACTGTCAAGGGAGTCCGTAATCTCCAGTGCTTTTTCACCCAAATCACCCATTTCTACTAGGCCACGGGCATTATCAACGATCGGGCCATAAGCATCATTGGAAATAATCATACCTACGATGGAAAGCATACCAACTGCTGCCATGGATATACCAAACATACCATAAGCTACGGTATTCTCGCCTCCACCCAAGGGGGCAACTACATTATATGCTGCTAGAGCAGAAATACCGATACCGACCATAGCCGGAAGGGTACTTAATAAACCATAGGATACACCGGAGATGATTGTAAAGGCCGGGCCGGATTCACAGGCCTTAGCCACTTGATGTACCGGCTTCTTTGAATCATCTGTGAAATAGTCACTAGCAATACCAATAACCACACCTACTACTAGGCCAATTGCACTTGCGGCCCAGATACGCCATTCAAAATCAAAGGCAAAGGTTGCTATAGCAGTTAACACTCCATAGATAACTGTAGTAACATAAGTATTCATATTCAGAGCTCTGGTCGGACTACCGCCTTCCTTCATGTTAGCGGTAAATACACCGATAATAGAGGATAACAGACCAATCGCTGCATAACAGAAGACCATTCCTACATTCGTACTGCCACCAGTTAACTTATCGATACCGGTTGCCATAACAATTGCTGCTGCCATAGAAGCTACATTTGAATCAAATAAGTCAGCACCCATACCAGCTACATCTCCTACATTATCACCTACATTATCAGCGATAACTGCAGGGTTTCTAGGATCATCCTCAGGAATTCCAAGCTCTACCTTGCCAACTAGATCTGCACTGACGTCAGCAGTTTTCGTAAAAATACCACCACCCGCCTTTGCAAACAATGCTAAGGAGCTTGCACCAAAGGAGAAGCCTAATAATGCAGAATCATTATTCGTTATCAGAAGAACAAGGGTAACACCTAATAAGCTGGCTCCTACAACTGCCATACCCATTACTGCACCTCCGCGATAGCCGGCCATAAAGGAGGGCTTGATACCCCTGGTAGCTGCTTCTGCGGATTTTTTGTTTGCAATCGTAGCGATGCTGATACCAACTTTACCAGCAATGCCGGAAAAAATTGTACCAAATATGTAAGCGAGTGCCATCGTTACATTGTTCATAATATTTCCTTTCCAAACTGGAGAAGGAAGGAATACAAATATGATGACTGCGACTACCAAACTGAAGCCAACCAGTGTTTTGTATTCTTTTGCTAGGAACGTGTTCGCGCCTTTTCTAATTAACCCAGCAATTTCTGCGACTCTCGGGTTACTTGAGGGCTGCTTATCCACCCATCGGTAAAGCCAGAATGCCGCACCAAAAGCTAATGCAGAAATGACGATTGAAGCTACTTGAAAGAAAGTCAAACTCAAAATGCTCATCTCCCTACGATATATTTTAGCTAACTTTTAGCCACATCTCTGATGGTATCATGTTTATAATTTTTGTGCAACAACAAAGTGTTTCATCGCAAACTTACGTCATATTGTACGTATATCACGTTCGCTTTATCAAAATTTTGCCAAATAAACTATTGATATTCTACAAAATAAATGAGTTTTTTTATACACTTTCACCATTCTCAATATTTGTATTCCGTGATAATTACCATATGTATATATTGGTAAAATGTGCTTATACTTCCCAAATTATAATCCCGGTAAAAGGTATTTAAACAACCATTGATTTCCATGTAAATTCTATCAAAGGTTAATGTAAATTTTTCTAATCATGATTGACATACTTGTTTACAATGAGCTACAATAAAAGTAATTTTGAAATTTATTCTACACACGCTAAGGAGGACATGTTATGGATTTTCTATTGTCAGGTGTCATGAGTATAACTTGGCAACAACTGGTCATGTATTTGATAGGTGCCTTATTGATTTATCTGGCAATTGGTAAGGGCCTGGAGCCCTCGCTCTTACTACCCATGGGCTTAGGCGCCATCCTTGTTAACATCCCAGATACCGGAGTTTTGGGTGAACACGGTATTATAGAATGGCTGTTCAATACCGGTATT
>CAYMLE010000003.1:8006-46576 GCA_964391115.1 uncultured Herbinix sp.
CTTTTATTTATTGGTATTGGTGCAATGATTGACTTCGGCCCCCTATTGTCAAACCCAAAGATGTTCCTATTCGGTGCTGCAGCACAGTTTGGTATCTTTATGACAATTACAATCGCAGTGATATTAGGATTTGATTTGAATGATGCTGCTTCCATCGGTATGATTGGTGCTGCCGATGGCCCAACCTCTATATTGGTAGCACAAAGACTGAACTCCAGTTTCATGGGTCCCATTGCTGTAGCCGCTTATTCCTATATGGCTTTAGTACCAATCGTACAGCCTATCGCTATAAAGCTAGTTACGACAAAGAAGGAACGGTTAATCCGGATGGAGTACAATCCGAAATCAGTAACTAAAACAACGAGAATTCTGTTCCCTGTTATCGTAACCTTTATCGCAGGTATAATAGCACCAGATTCTGTCGCTTTAGTAGGCTTCCTGATGTTTGGTAATCTTATCAGAGAATGTGGTGTATTAAATTCTCTATCGGATACTGCACAGAATGTTCTGCCCAATCTAATCACCTTATTACTGGGTATCACCATCTCCTTTAAGATGACTGCAGATTCCTTCATTAACTGGCAGACTTTAATGATAATGGGACTTGGTTTATTGGCCTTCGTATTCGATACGATTGGTGGAGTATTATTCGCTAAGCTATTAAATCTATTCTTATCCAAGGACAAAAAGATCAACCCTATGGTGGGTGCTGCCGGAATATCAGCGTTCCCCATGTCAGCCCGTGTAGTTCAGAAGATGGGTCTAAAAGAGGATCCGTCCAACCACCTACTGATGCATGCCATTAGTGCAAATGTATCTGGCCAGATCGGTTCGGTAGTCGCTGGTGGTGTAGTTCTAAAATTATTGATGGAAATGCTATAAGCACACATAATTGGCTTATCACTTTATAATAACCGTTCATATATCCTGCATCTGGCAGGCTTTAAGAAAGGAGACCCTATGAATCAAGATATTATGAATTCCCTGGAAATCATGGGAAAGGGTATGTTAAGCATCTTCGTCGTTATATTTTTACTTACCCTCATCGTTGTGCTGATGTCCAAGCTAACCGCTGGGAAGAAAAACAAAGTCGAAGAATAAACACGTACAGATAAATTTAAGGTCAAACTATAGATCAATCGATGGATATAGTCACTGATTCAATATTTGAATAATGAAATCACATATGTCAAGGGGCGTTCGTTAATATGCTTCATCACATATGCTAAAGGGGCGTTCGTTGATATGCTTCACTTATAGGAAACAGTTTAAATAAAGACTGTTCACTATACAGAGTATATTAATATGTAACGCTCCTTTTTATTAAATTCCAATCAATCTATTATAACTATTTTGCAAGCAAAGGGCTCCATAACCCAATGTTCGGTTTGGATAATCTCGCTCAATTCTTAAGGGCCTGGTACCACTAATGATCGCTGCCCTCATTTTCTCCCCATAGAGAAAGGGATCATTTTCCCTGACAATTCCCCATTCCATCAGCAAGGCAGCACTTCCAGTTACAAAGGGTGTGGCCATCGAGGTTCCGGACCGGGTTGCATATCCACCATTAGGTGCACAAGAGGTAATATTCACCCCCGGCGCTACTAGGTCTGGTTTAATACGGTTGTCTCTGGTAAACCCCCTACCGGAAAACGGTGCATAGCTTCCAGTAAATGCGTTATAGGCTCCAACGCTGATTGCTCTGAGAGCTGTAGAGGGTATGGTCAATGTAGTATATTCTGAGGATAGAAGAAACCGGGTATCAAGATTCTTTGCCCCACCGGAGGGCAGCCACATATCAAAATCTCCTGTTACAATTTTGCGGGGCGTGAGCTCAAACCTCCAAATTCCTGAGGAAATATAGGTATTTATCGGTATAAACTCAATATATATCTCCTGTTGTGGATTGTATGGAGTTGGTTCTCCATAATAAAGTAGAATTTCAGTCTCACCAATACGAAATTGTTGGGTACCTAAAATGGAAGGGATTGGCCCAACCCTGGTTCCATTGGGCGCAATGATTGTAAGGTCAAATTGATCATAATAATTTTTCCATAGCTGTACATTCAAAGAGAATTCAAATTCACTGACCGCCAGATCCACCACCGTGATATTCCCTAAGGAAAGTGTCCCTTGAGCGTGGTTTCCGGCTGCTCCCTCATTACCGGTACCAATAACTATATTTGTCCGACCCATGTTAGCCGCATCATTGATGTAGCTTTCTAGCAAGCTCATGCCAGTATGGGATCCATAATTATTACCGAAGCTGATATTAATTGCCAAGGGCCTTCCCATCTGAACGGATTGCCGAATAACAAATTCCATTGCCTCCATCAGCTGAGTGGTTCGTGGAAAGGAGTCACCCACTGATGAACCTAGCTTAACGATCAGCAGCTCACTTTGTGATGCAACACCCCGGTATAACCCATTGCTTGCCCTTCCATTCCCCGCTGCAATACCTGCCACATGGGTACCATGACCAGATAGATCCATACTGGGTACCACGTTCATTCGTTCCGGCGTAGATAATTCCAAAGCTTCATTAATTTGCTCTCGACTATAAAGGGTACCGATCTGAAACCCTTCTGGCGGATTGCCATCAATAGTCTGATCCCATAAGGCAACAATTCTGGTTGTACCATCCTCGTTTCGAAAATCAAGATGAGAATAGTCAATTCCTGAATCAATTATAGCAATCAGTACGCCATTACCAAACAAGTTGATATTCGCTGTCTGTAGGGGGTTGATGCAGGATGCCGCTCTTCCCTCATTTACCTCATAAAACAGTCGCTTTGGTTTTTCTATAAACTCAATTTGTTCATAATTCGTTAAGATATCGATTAAATTCTCTGGAATTGTAATAATAGCATAGCCGTTGGAAAGCTCTACTATGGTAATACCCAACTCCACTGCTATTGGTTCCAGGCTGCCACTGTATTTCACAATCAACTCCCAGGTATTTGTCTCCGGTACATATCCAACATCTAAGTTCAAAGTTTTCTCCCTGACATCTTCCGGTACATCCAGAGCAAGATTTAGTTGATTCTCCAGAATTCCACTATCCATATAAAACCTCTATTCTGCATTCGTTGTATTATAGTTCAATATATGCAGACAGGGGAATGGGATATTCACTTTCTGGTACAATCATACCTTCTTACCATTAATTTGTCGTAGAATAATATCAGAATCATGTTACAATATTAATGTAAACCATTGTAACCTTGTGTAATATTATGTCTATCTACGATATATTAAAATGCGTATAAAACGCAATGAGAGGACCGCTATTATTACATACACCTATGAACTCGGAGGCTGTTAAATGAAAAAAAAGATTGCAATTGTTATTTCCGTTCTGATCCTATCTGCCACAGTACTGGCAGGTTATTTTTTCTTTAATAATTCGGATACCCAACTATCCTATTCCTCCTTTCTAGAAGCCGTTAGCTTAAATCAAGTGGAGGAAGTGGTTATGGCTGAGAACGGCAACACCTTTGAGGTCAGACTAGTAGATGAACCAAAGCTACGATATGAGGTTCCCCATCCTAAGACAGAAAACTTCACGGAGTTTTTGCTACTCCATGATATAACCATTAAGCACGGCAATTCAACAGCCACCGATACACTCCGTGTTCTCCTTGTCGCTTCCATCGCTGCTGGTATTCTAATCTATACCCGAAAAGGTCGTAACAACAGCCTGATTATAAATGTTAATAATAAAAGGAAGAACCAATCAAAAACCATAACCCTTGACCAGGTCGCCGGAAATGCTGAGGCAAAATCCATGGTGGAGGATATCATAGGTTTCATAAAAAATCCGGAGCAGTTTGCTGCGGTCGGTGCAAGAATGCCGAAAGGACTGCTCTTTTATGGCCCTCCCGGAACCGGTAAAACCTTAATGGCTAAGGCGATTGCCGGTGAGGCCAACGTTCCCTTCTACACCATGAGTGGTTCTGATTTCGTTCAGATGTATGTCGGAGTCGGTGCCAGTCGAATTCGAAATCTGTTTAACAAGGCTAAGAAAAGTGAAAAAGCAGTAATCTTTATAGATGAGATTGATGCCATCGGCAAGAAGAGAGCACGCAATTCCAATGCCAGTAACGACGAACGGGATCAGACCTTAAATGCTCTCTTAACTGAAATGTCTGGTTTTCATGACAACCAAGGCATTGTAGTGATCGGGGCAACCAACCGATTAGATACCCTGGATGAGGCGTTGCTTCGCCCCGGCCGCTTCGATCGTCAGATTGAAATCGGGCTACCAGATGTAAATTCTCGTAAGAAAATTCTTCTTCATCACGGAAAAAATAAACCTATGTCCGAGGATGTGAATTTCGATGAGCTGTCCAAGTCCACCGTTTATTTCAGTGGAGCCATGCTGGAAAACCTTTTGAACGAAGCTGCCATTCAAGCGGCAAATGAAAAAATGACAGTAATTCATCAGTCCCACATCGATAAAGCTTTTTATACCGTACTAGCCGGTGCTCCGAAAACAGACCGGAGTTATATCTCTGATCGTGATCGAAGGATTACTGCCTTCCATGAAGCAGGTCATGCCCTGGTCACTAAGCTGCTACTTCCGGAAAATCACATCTCTAAAGTAACCATCATTCCCAGTGTACGGGGTGCTGGTGGCTTTAACCTAAGCATTCCAAAGGACGCCCTATATCAGTCACAGAGGCAGATCCTCAGCAACATCAAAGTACTGCTGGCTGGTCGCGCTGCAGAGGAGTTGATCTTTGGCTCCAACGAGATAACCACAGGAGCCAGCAATGATATTCAGAAGGTCTCTTCGCTGATTGTCGATTATATGAATAAGTATGGAATGGATCCTGAACTGGGCTTGTTCACCATGGACGCCCTAGTAGAAGGTCATGATAATAAATTAGTTGATAAATGCCGTAACTTAACGAATCAGCTATACAAAGAAACAAAAGAGCTATTAAGTACCCACGAAGCATTATTGGTAAAGATTACAGATGAACTTCTTCAAAAAGAATCCTTAAATGGAGATGATATTGAACTGATCTGTGCATAAGGAGCCCTATGTATTATAACGTATAGATGAATCTGTGGTGCCTTATTATTTAAATGAAAGAGACTGAATATATGCCAAGCATTCCGGAACATTTGCTTACCGCATATCGATTCAGTCTCTTTCTTAAAAATTTATTCTGATTCCTTATTTTTATCCCTATTCGACCCGAACAATTCTCCAAATAACACCGGTATTCGTAACATAGGAATCTGGATCATTGCGAAGATTCGTGCCCATATCTAGTACATATAAGGCACCATCCGGTCCAAAAATCACATCACAGGGTCTGCCAAAGCCCCCCTCTCCCGTAATAAACTCCGCAAAACCAGATTTATTAATGGCGAAGGTAGATACCGCTCCGGTACTCATATTAATTTTTGATATACGGTGTCCCGTTCCAGAATACGGAGTCTGTACATTCGCACCGAATTGGAATGCGATACCAAACTCTGCAATGTACACATCTCCATATGGTCCAAAATCTTGATTATAATTAAAATCAAATCCTAAAATATTCGTTTCAGCCGGAAATATTGCAAAAGGTATTGGCGGTATATTGGGATGATTTAATAATAGAAATTCCGGTTGGCTTCGTCCTTCTGGGGCAAACCTCGGGGAGGTAACTGGTTCACCTCCTGCATAATCCGGCCATCCGTACCATACCCCTTGAAGAACCTGATCGAAGGTATCTGGAGCATTTGCAATTGGCCTACTTCCTCTAACATCATATCCATGGTTCGCCACAAATAAGCGATCTTGCTCATCAAATTTGATATATGCAGGATTACGAAACCCCCACGCTACCGTCTCTAGATTAGTTCCATCCGGATTAGCCCTCAATATACTTCCAGAGGGTCGATTAATCCCTTTTCGAATTTCATTTGGTAGATTCGATACCCCAAAGGGGGAAAAAGCACCTGTATTTACTGTTTCAAAAGCTCCAACTTGTATATTCACAGTTTCAAAGTTCTGACCCTTTAGTATTATATAGTTTCCTGGGAAGTCATGGGCAAGAGGATATTGGGAAACCCATGTATTATCCAAACCGACTACTCCAGAATTTGTTGTGGTCCCTAACCCGAAGTACATCTTTCTATCCTGGCCAAAAACAACATTATTATTCTGGTAATCTCCGGAGCTTGGCAGTCCGGTTAAAACATCATGCTTACTACCGTCCGGTCTAATTGCTGTAATTACCCCACGGTGGGAAACATATATATTCTCTTCATATACTGCAATTCCTGTAATTGGTACGTTAAACCCTTCCGCAATTACCTGATACTCATTTCCTTGAAGTCGTAATACTCTTGGATTCCCATTATTATAACCCGCTTCAGCGATTAAGATATTATCATTACCCTGAAACACCATAGATATCGGAAGATTTAAACCCATAGCATATACCTCTACCCGATAGCCTGGTGGCAGATAAACATCCTCCGGATTTATATTTCTAGGTATGTCATCCATATTTTGATTACAGACTGTTACAAATCCATATTCAATCCGATCCATATCATCCAATCCAATAGCTATATTAATACAATATATTCATGTTTAAGTAAATCATGCTTTGGCCTCTAGATAATACTCCTCTATTTATCGAAAGAACCATCCATAAGCCTTGTAACCTTGCAGATTTTGCGGTCGTAGGTAAATAGCCCATTAACCTCATCCTCCACATCAGAAAGCTGGGTATATACCGCAGCCGATAGCCCCTTCATTTTTAACTTCTTTATATCCTTCTCCATTAAGTCATGAAACGCGGCATCGAGATCCTCTTTTGTTAAATATATACGGTATCCATAAATCTGCCAGGAGTATGAATGGTCCTTAACATAGCAGGCATACCCACCAAACTCGGATAGAATCTCCGGTCTTTTTAGTATACTAACACCCAGAGGATGAAAATAATTGTGAATGCTGTCAAAATCGGGTCCCTTCTGATCAAACCAACCACTGGCATGATCAATTAGCCTAGTTGGATCTATGTTCCGAATCATTTCCGCTGCTTTTAAAGCATCAAATTGTCCCCAGCCCTCATTAAAGGGAACCCAAACAGCGATCGATGGATGATTATATAGATGCTTTACTGTTGCAGCACATTCTTCCGTCCACTCCCTTCTACCTTCTTCACTACCTCTGCCAAACCATCGGTAATGATGGTCTTTGATGCGACTGGCTAATCCCGGTAAAAGGGTCGGAAGATAGCCAACCAGCAACTGGTTATACCTTCCTCCCCCATTAACCATATCCTGCCACACCAGCATCCCCAGCCGATCACAATGATAATACCAACGCTGGGGTTCTATTTTCAAATGTTTTCGGAGCATATTAAAGCCCAAGGCTTTTGCCTGTTCAATATCAAAGATAAGCGCTTCATCACTGGGAGCCGTATACAAGCCATCCGGCCAGTAGCCTTGATCAAGAAGACCATTATGAAAATATGGCTTATCATTCAGGAATATCCTTGGTATGCCCTCCTCATCCTGCTGAATCTCAATTTTTCGCATAGCAAAATAACTCTCTACTCGGTCTTCCCCTGCAGTAATAACTACATTATATAGATACGGATTCTCAGGACTCCAGGAGATCACCTTCTCTATCTGTAGCTCTAAGCTGGGCTCCTCACTCGAGATCGATGCTACCCGCTTCTTTCCCTCAAACATATCAACTCGATACAATATCTTCTTCTGACGATTACCTGCCCCTAGCAGGCTCTTAGCACTGCTACCTTCCCTTAATTCCTCCGATTGCCCCACAACCGTATGGCTATCAAGCATATGAATATCAATCTTTGCTATGTTCTTATCATATTCCGGTGTGATGTTAAGGGATGCTATGTAAAGATCAGGAACCCATTCCATCCAAACCGTCTGCCAGATACCACTCTGTGCTGTATAGAACATCCCGCCTCGGTCTAGCTTCTGCTTACCTCTGCTGTGATAGGAGGTGTCACTAAAATCCCTAACTTTTAACGAAAGTAGATTGCCACCTTCTACAAGGGCATCTGTAATATCAACCGTAAACGGTAGATATCCTCCCATATGCTCCTTTATTAACCTAGCATTGACAAAGACCTCGCAGTACTGATCAACTGCACCAAAATGTAGTAGGCACCGCTTTTTTGGCTGCTTATGATCAATGACAAGGGGCCTTTCATAGTACAAGATCTCCTCTGGCTTTAGCTGTTGGTTCACACCAGATAGAAGGCTCTCTGGAGAAAATGGCACTAATATTTTGCCGTCATAATACTCCGGTTTTTGCTCTTCCTTTGTAATATTGTATTTCCAATACCCATTTAGTATCGTATAATTACTCCTTCGAAGCTGAGGCCTAGGATATTCTTCAAGTACATGATCAGGATCCAGCTGCTCCCCCCAGACCGTGGTCAGTTGATGGAAGGCTTGGTTCTTCTTCTTAAACAATAAGGTACGAACCGCATCTTTCAGCTTCATATAGATTCCCCCTACTTATTAGCATTAATTTCCTATAGTCTAATATATATGACTCATGAAATCAAGTGCATGTACCGGCTATTTCCTTTCGTTCACATGATAGAGTCTTTTAAGATATGCATAATTTTGATTACTTTTAATTCTTTCGTATATCTATCATATAACATACTTTAGTTTGACGAAATGCGGACCAACCAACTGTTACTCGACAATTTTTTAAGAATTATTGTCATATTTTGTAACATTCATTGTAGAATAATCATAGTATATAGCAGGATAGCTCAAAAAAAGTATTATCCTAACCAATTTAGTGAAATGGAGGAATTGATATGTCATATAATAATGGATCAAATGGCGGACAGAACTTAGCCAGACATATGTGTAAATTTATCGGAGAAACTGTAACAATCTTTACCACCAGTGGTGGAGCATCGGGCTGCGGATTTACAGGCTTTCTGCTTTCCGTTAATTGTAATTTCGTAAGATTAATGACCCAACAGGGAACACCTCCGGCAAATCCCCTCAGTGAAGAAATCTGTGGAGATTTCGAAGGTGGCTGTGGCGGTTTAGGCGGTATGAATCCAGGTAAAATGGGTGGTGCTGGCGGTGGTATGAATGGTGGCAAACACAGAAACTTTGCTGTTGGCTCTGTCTGTGATATCCCGATCGATAGCATTGCAGCTTTCTGCCATAACGCAGTTTAATACCATAAGTAAGACCATCCAATCGTACACGAGGTAATTCACATAGGAATTGATGCATGAAATTGCAGGAAGTAAATGTGAATATAAACATAAGATTTCAGAAACTTATTCAGATAAAAGCATGAGGTTTCAGATCCCGACCGAGATTGAAGCTTATGCACCAAATCACAACTGAGAACAAAGCATGAGCTTGCAAAATAGCGACCAAGACTAAAGCTTATGCACCAGATCGCAACTGAGAATAAAACATGAGCTTGCAGAAAACAAATGACAAAAAAGACATGAGGTTTATATAAATCTCATGTCTTTTTTTGACTGATCAGTATAGGCTTCAAAGCGATCAAAGGAGCGGTTCCCTTCGGTCGGCCTACCTTTCATAATATATTCACACATTAATAAATATTATATATATTCTATTCTATATTTTCTATTCTATCTTTTACCCCTTTCATAGGGAACTGGCCAGGTTATGGATGCTCCCAACTCATGAGCCGCATTAAGTGGCCAGTAGGGATTCCTTAACAACTCCCTACCCAGGAAAATCATATCAGCCCTCTCATTTTGGAGTATTTCTTCGGCCATCTGTGGAGAGGCTAATAAACCTCCAGCGATCACCGGAATTCCTGTCTCCTTACGGATGATTTCAGCAAATGTTACCTGATATCCAGGGAAATCCTTGGGTCTGACATTGACAACACCTCCAGAGCTGACATTCACAAGATCAATTCCTTCTCCCTTTAGCTCTTTCAATACCTTGGCAATTACTTCAACTTGATTTCCGCCTTCCATATAATCCTCGGCAGATACTCTTACAAGGATGGGTTTATCCTGAGGCCATACCGTTCTAATCTCTCGTAAAATCTCCTTCAAAAATCTAGAACGATTTTCTATGCTTCCTCCATACTCATCCGTTCTTAGATTCGTCAAAGGCGATAGAAATTCACTAATTAGATAACCATGGGCAGCATGTATTTCAATCGTGTCAAAGCCTGCCTTATCTGCACGGACAGCTGCTGCCTTAAAGGAAGCGATGATTTGTTTTATCTCATCAACCATAAGCTCTCTTGGGACGCGATAGCGATCACTAAAGGCTATCGGACTCGGAGCAACTGGTTCCTCCAGGGTAACTTCTGATTTTCGCCCAGCGTGTGCCAGCTGAATTCCAATCATTGCTCCTTGCTCCTTACAGGCTGCGACGATCCTTGCCATTCCCTCGATCTGATCATCTTTCCAAAGACCTAAGTCATGATCCGTGATCCTTCCTCCGCTTTCAACACCAGTGGCTTCAACCACAATTAAACCGGCACCACCTACCGCCCTGGTCGTATAATGTACAAAGTGCCAGTCATTCACCAATCCATCCTCAGCACAAAACATGCACATCGGAGCCATTACGATTCGGTTTCTTAGCCTCATATTCTTTAATTGAAACTCTGTAAATAATTTAGTCATAGTTCTCCTCATTTCTGCACTACTATTATGAAAACTAGGTTCTTATTTATATAATATACCATATGCCTTCATGCTTGTACAATTTGTTTTGGCTATATAAAGGTCCATCCACGGAGGACGATGTTAACAAATCAGATTCCTTTCTTAAGCTTTCTTATTCTCAACAATATGGCACCTCATTTCGCCTGCAATTCATCAAGCTTTGTATCCTTACCGTGACCGTAGCCCCCATAACTACCATATTTACTATAGGATCCATAACCGTATCCATAGCCGTATCCAATTAAGCTAGACTGCACACCATTCATTACATACCCCAATATCTCAACCCTATTCTCGGACAATTGGTCCAAACTCCCTAGTATATGACTCACCTTAGAATAATCCTGCCGAATTACATAGATGACCCCATCTACGTATAGAGATAATTTCGATGCATCCGATAATATAGCAGATGGTGAGGTATCCAAAATAACATAATCATAATTCTGACTTAACTCACTTAAGACGGTTATCATTTTCAAGGTTCCTATCAATTCCGAAGCATTCTCCATTGGTTTTAGACATGGTAAGATCGAAATATTCAACTCATCATGATACTGTAGAGCATCCTTTAACTCGGATTTATTCTGTAAAACATCATCAAAGCCAACCTTAGCATCCTCTAGATTCAGAATTCTCGCGATTGAGGGCCTATGTAGATCACAATCCACCAGAACTACCTTCTTACCGATTTCAGCCATGGATAAAGCCAGATTAATTGCTAGTGTACTTTTTCCTTCTCCTGGAAGAGTACTCGTTATCATAATTGTCCGCATTGATTGTCTCATTGCAAATTTATCTACTCTGGTACGTATTTTATATATATGCTCTCGAAACATAGGTGGTAACTTATGGTTATTAAAATATACTGCGTTATTGATTTGTTTTCTTCTCTTCTTAAACTTGATTTCCTGTAAGCTACCCAAATGTTTGATGTTAGATAAAGCCGCGACATCCTCCGGCTTATGGATTGTCTTTCTTGTAATTATATATAACAATATGATTAACATACCAAGTGATGCTCCTGGTAGGACTCCCCTTTTGATGCTTCCCCAATATGCTATGGTGTTTTCTGGCTCAGTTGGTATACCTGTCTGATCTAGCATGGTAAGATTGGTTTTACCTACTACTGACTCTGCTACGATAGGATAGTTACGTATCACTGCTTGTAAGACATTATAGGCCCTAAGGGGATCCCAGGAGATAACCGTTATGGTGAACAGATTTGTATTTTCCACCCCATCCGCCATGATACTTTCTGCTATAGTTTCTTCTCCCATATCAATTGCTATTATATTTCTTAATACACCACTATTTAGAATATATGGAAATGTTCTCGACATTTGATATGCCCTTACATTATCATTAAAGATACTACTCTCGTTCATACTACTGAGACCTACAGTAAAGGTTGCAGTTGCCCTATAGTAGGGAGAATAATTTCGATAGGCACGATAGCAGGACCAACCTGCTGAAACCATAGAAAACACAATGACTAGCCAACCAAATTTTTTAAGACCCTTCCATGCATTATGTAGTAATGTTGTTATATCTATCGTAATTTCGTTATCCTCCATATGATTATCTAAGTGATTCATATCTTCTCCCTATTTAAGCTGTGGACAGTATTTTTATTATCATAGTAACCGGAATAGTTTTTATAGCTATAACCCTTCCCAAAACCAAAGCGATATCCAAAGATCGTATTACGCACATTATTGAAGACACAACCTAAAAGTTCTGATTTACTATCCGTTAGTGTATCAATCGCTTCATTAATGTCTTTGGTTCTGGCAGAATCCTGCTTAACGACTAATATAGATGCATCGGCTAGGTCTGATAACAGCTCGGAATCTGCAGATACCGATAGGGGAGGCGCATCAATGATGATATAATCCATAATATTTTTAGTTACAAGAAGCAACCTCTGAAAGGCTTCCTTCGCGACGATATCCGTAGAATTTTGATATAACTTACTACCAATTAATAGATAAATTCCATTGATTTCATCATAAAAAATCGCATCCTTGATATCATAATTCTGTATAATACAGTTCCCGATTTCCTGTTCCTTCTGAACCTCCTTTTGTAATATCTTATAAAGGGAAGGTTTACTAAAATCGCCATCAATTAGTAAAACCTTGTCTGATTTTTGGGCCAGGGCTAAGGCTAGATTCGTTGCCACGGTAGACTTTCCTTCATTCTCAAGGACACTAGTGACCAAAACCACACGATGGCCCTTCTGGGATGTCTTATATTCCAGCTTGGTTCGAAGCTTCTTAAAGCATTCTACAAAATGAAAGCTGACGGTTGAATTTGTGATGAGGATCGTCTTCTTTTTCCTTCTGATTCTTGACCTTAGGGTTTTGTATTTATTTTCATGATAGATTACCCCAAATAATCTTGTATCCAGTTTTCTTAGAATCTCTTTTTCATTTTTTATATTATCTCTCATGATTGATAAGGCACTCAGTAGGACACCCATCGCTACTGCCCCAATACAGAATGCTTTTTTCATGGTACCACTAAGATTTTGCATATTGATTGGAAACATGGGAACCTTCGGTGTTTTCATAACATCCAGAATGGTATTCTTAAATAGATTATCAGTTACCGTGGTGTGGTTATGTAGGATTGCTTCTATTACTTGATAAGCCACCTTGGGACTGGAGGCAGATACCTGAAGATTAATCAAATTCGTTTCAGGGATGACCTCGGCAATGATATCGTATGGAATATCATCCGTACCGATATCTAAAGCCACCTTTTTCTTCATAATATCACTACCTAATATCATCGTTAAACTACCAGCAATGGAGTTGGCAGTTGACAGATTATCATAGGAGTTGTTGGAACCCTTTGATGTGACAACCAAGGTAGCATCTGCTAAGAATACAGGCTGATAGATTATATCTGTAATGACATAAGAACATAGGGCTGCTATAAGTCCTGTTAGTAGAATAAGCCAACCATCTTTTATTAGGTCCCTTATAATATTAAATATATCAATATGTATTTCGTCGGTTTGTTTATCGAACGTCTCCATCTTAGACTCCTATTCCTCCACTATTACGACCAAACTTGTTTCTCCTGTATAGCCCGCCTCTGTCATCATCGTATATTCGATCGAATATATTCCTGGTTCTCTTACCTTTAGATCAGAGTCTATTTGTATGGCGTTTTTCAGTGTTAATTCAATATTATTTTCACCCAGATCATTGTCTGTAAATGAATATTCGCGATTACCTAAGCGGAGCCCATTAATATAGGACTTAGGATAAAAAGGATCCCCCTTCTTAATATAGACAATATATTCGCTCAGCCTAATCTCCGGGATTTGCTCCTTGTTTTGAGCATTTGCATGATAAAAGGTTACTTCTACAGGGAGGCTAGTGGTATCCCCCACACTATTCGTAACCAGAAATTCCATCGGATAGTTACCCTCCGAATATCCAAAGTTGCTCTCCGGCTCCTCATATCTAATTTTTTCTGATATATCTCCATCGATGCAATCAAAGGCCATGAGATTTTGTAACATACGATTTCCTTCACCAACCGGAAAGCGCAAGGGTTTCGATGCCGAGAACCTTGGTGAAGTATAATCCATATATATTATTTCCCTTTCACGTTTGGATATATTGGTATTCGAATCAAAGGCAACGTATGTAACAATTCGTTTCTCTTTTCCTATTAAATGCGATATATCCTCTACCATCAGTGAATTCGTAACATCACCATCATAATCATCAAAGGCTTGAGTGCCCTGAAAAAGCTCGTTTTCAGCCGCTGATACACTTACCACTAGGCTGTCCTCTTGGAATATTATAGTAGGACCAGTTAAATCTTTTGTCCTTTCTTCGTAATATCGGTAACCCAAATAGCCTGCTGTTGAAAGTAGAAACAGAACGAAGACTGATATTCTTAACAGTTTCATAATTAACCCCTTTTTATCCTTTATTTCATGTAAACTTTTCTCCTTATCGCCGGCACGCTGTTGACCTCTCTATCGGTGACGATACAACCGGGATTCTCATTTAACAGAAGCTTTGCATAATCTTCCGAATATTGACGAGAGATCATATCATAAATAATTGAAAGATCTGTTGTTCTATGAAGCGGACTATGAGCATCACTGGCAACAAAAGAAACCATCTCATGATGCAGTAATATCATTGCAATTTCTCTCGCACGATAACCGAAGCTCCCAAGTATACTGCCTTTATTAACTTGAAGCAAACAACCCTTGTTAAGTAGTTCATTTAGCATATCCGGAGTTTTCTGCACATATGGGTACCTCTCCGGATGGGCAATAATAGGTACGTATCCCAAATCCTTAATTTCGTCTATTAAGAATTCGAACAAAGACGTGTCCTTGCGAAAGCCTAATTCGAGAAGAAGGTATCTGGAATGATTTAGTGTGATAATATTACCTCTTCGTAGCATATCTGGAATCTCTTCTGTTCCGTACACCTCCATGCCTGGTAATAAGGTAATCGGGATCCGTTCCTCTTTTAGCCTCTGCTCGAAGTTTAGATACTGTTGCTTGAAATCCAAATCATAATAATTATCAAAGCTTCCCTTTCGGTTACAGTGAGGTGTTGCAAATAAGATGTCTACCCCACTTTCTGCTGCTATTTTCGCCATAAATATGGAGTCTTCCATTGTTTCAGGTCCATCATCCATATGCGGTAGAATATGCGTATGAATATCAACCATTATGACACACCGCCTTACTCCATAATTTTAATATTTTGCTTTTTATTTTTCCCATAAAAAAATAAAGTTCTAGCAATTGCTTTCTTATGGGCAATAGATAACGCCAAAGAGCAAAAATTGCGACCCATCGGCCTCTATTACAATCGATCTCCATTCCCTTACGATAAATCTTTTCCACCACTCCGATGATATCCTCTGGATATATCCGACCATCCTCAAATAAACAGGAATCCCCCATGGTTCGATAATAGCTTGTTTCCTTTTTTATAATCCTATGTAGCTTGTATCTACCCATTTGGTTTTGAAAAAGGATAATATCTCCCGTCTTCAGGTCTTTTTCAGCCACACCAGTAAGAATTACTTGATCACGATTACTAACCACCCACGGCAGCATACTATTCCCACTAACCGTGAACTTAACCTTCCTACCAAGGGATAAATTTTCCTGAATAATCGGAAATAAATCCCTTGTGGAAATTGTTTTACTATTCATACACTCCATCACAGCATTCAAACTCCATTACAACGTCCGACTTATTAATTCTTATTGATTACTTTTTTTATCTATTATTTCATCATACCGCCGTACTGCTATAACATTATTAGCTCCTTCTTTAGTACTTCTACCGCCTCCCGGTCCGCTGTACATTGCAGACGAAGGATTGGTATATTCTGAACGATATGATCAATACCTTCTAAGGCATTATTAATACATTCCGTATCCCAATCTGGCACAAATATATGCTTAAGTAATTCTTTTGCACCCTCTATTTTAGACAAATGGTAAGCCTCATTCCATGAGGCTCGTTCTAGAAATACAATGGCCTTCAGCTTTACCCTTCGTTGAATATGCTCACCAGAGGTTCCACACCAGGGTGCACCATAGGTATACCACTGATCCTCCACTTTACAACAAAGAGCACGGTCGCCATTCAGGATCAACGCATCCTCATAATCCCTCCACATTCTAGCATGAGTAGTTTTACCCACTCCAGAATATGCGCTTATGATGATACCCACACCCTGCCATTCCATAACGGCACCATGGAACAGGACTCCACCTTTGTTTAAAATCGAATAACCAAATATGTACGCAAGTTCATTAAAGCTGTTATTTCCATTATCTTTCGTATTATCTTCAACCAGCTTCCAATGACTCCAGTCACGGGAGATATGATATATCAGTCGTTCCTCACTGTCTCTTTTTCCCCTAATCCATTGAATGTCACCATTCTCCATTCGGGACACCTGATATGGAAAGGGGCCAGAATAAAATCCAGCAATTGGTATGGCATTGGTCACTGGAGATTCCTTCTCTGGCAGAATATCATAGAGAATGGTCCATTCACTCTTATGATTCCCTTCATTGTCCTTAAATTGATCGGCACAATCAGGAAGATAGAAGCTTTGACCTGTGGATAATGATTCGTTTATATGTATGCAATAATTTCCTACAATAAGTTTATCGGTAGTTCTATCTGCCTTTACATTCATATCAACTAGCTTTTGCATTTCCAATCACCGATCTTGGTGTTTTGGCTAAACGTAAATTTGTTATCATTCATGAATTTAAGTAATTTACACGGATCCGTTATCGACGTCCCAACTTTATGCATAAAATAGAGCATTTCATCATCTCCACAATCGCTATCGAGAACCTTCTTCGGGATATAAACGCTCCACTCAGCTTCTGGATCTTGTGGGCTTTCCGTTATATCATTGATATGAATTGTAGTATTTCCAGCCCAGCAGGAATCTGCTATTTTTTCAAAAAGTATCAACCGATCAAAATTAATTTTAGGTGATTCATAACCATTCATTACTATATACCTCCTAATTTAATATTGCCTCATCCATCCTATGGATTAATCTTTTATTCATCTCATTTGCTAATTTGCTCTCTCGACATACATATTCAGAAAACCCATTTACAGAACCTGTTTCTGCTAATCGAACGGCCGGACAGGCATTGCATTTGATGGTACATTCAGTACATGGAGCTTCTTTTGGTAGTATATTTACTTGTTCAGGAAAATGATCCCACGCCTTCTGAAATCCGTCTTCAAAGGGATAGGTCCAACAGTCGCCCAAAAGCTGGCAACCAACCAACTTCCCATCCCAAGTTATGGTATAGGAAGAAACCCCTGCGGAACACCCATATAAAGTAACTTTATGCTTTGTATCTAATGTTCGGTGTGCAAGAGCATTACCCAATTCCTCTCTCATTGTTTTGTACTTGGATACTACCTCTGGATCTTTCTCCTGGATATGTAGAAAGGGTATCACTAATCGCTCCGAGAATCGTCTTTCCATCATCTCAACATTCTCCTCTGGCGATAGGCGGCAACTCTCTACGTCGGCAATTCCTCCTCGTACTGGCTTGGTAACCAGCCTTGAGATATCAACCGAGACTTCTCTTCCTAATTCCATTACTTGATCCGTTATCTTATCTAAATCCTCAATATTCTCTTGTATTATAGTAGTTCTTATACTTAACAAAGAAGGTAATTGCTTTAGTAGACTAAGTCCTTCTAGCATCTGATAATAGGCATTGGCATTTCCGGTTACCCTTTCATAGGTCTCAGGTGATGCACCATAAATGGTTATTCCTATTTCATGGGGCGGATATTCTCTTAGTACCTCTATAATCTCTCTTGTAACTAAGGTGGCATTGGTATAGAGGGTCAGTACAAATCCCATGGAGGCTATAGCCCTATATAGTTCAACAAAATCCTTACGAAGCATTGGCTCTCCACCGGTTAAGAGTAGGTTTAAAGTACCTGCCACATGAATCTCTTTTGCCATATGTATCCACTCATCAGCGGTTCTTTCTCTGCCCCCAAGCTCAAGCATTCTACTGTTATCGATTCGAATGAGACACATCTTGCATTTCAGATTGCATCTTGCTGTAAGCTCAAAGGTTCCATTATAAGGGTATCTCTCTAATTGATCCACTTTCATACGTTTATTCTCCATTTCAATGTGGTTCCAGAATGTTTGCTTGTTCTAACTGCTCAACAAAATCCAAAGCATCCTTCTGTGCCAGTTCCTTAGGAATATCATATTCCTCTATTAAGTATTCTGATAATTCCGGCGGTTCGGAACCTTCTCTTAATAATCTCCATAAAAATGTTGCTGATTCATTTAAAGTAATAACTCCATTAAAGTCAGCAATATTACCCCCAACCGGAATTACCATATTAGAATCAGCAACTTTTCTAAGGATGAACCCCTCCTTAATTCTCACGTAATATCCTCCCCCTTTTCAAATATTATGTTTTGATCCTTGTAAATCTCGCAAACTATTAGTAGTGAATGAGCATTAAAATACTCTTCCAGTGCGATTGAAGTATCTAGCTGTTAACCACTCTTGATAATTGATGTTCCTCCCAATGAATCAGTCTCGTATTATGTATTTGATAAACCTTGTTACATATATCAGTAACACTCTGGCGATGGGTAGTCAAAATACAGGTATGATTTCTACCAAAGGCCATAATGCTTTGTAAAACCATCTTTTCTGTCTCAATATCCAGTGCTGAGGTTGACTCATCAAGCAGTAAAATTGGTGCATCTCTAAGTAAAGCTCGAGCGATTGCCAGCCGTTGTGCCTGACCCTCCGATAATCCAATACCATTTTCATTTATATGGGTATTTAAGCCCTCTGGTAGTTCCTTTACAAATTCATATGCGCAGGCTGCTTTCAAAACACAGATTAGCTCATCCTCCGTTGCAGTAGGCTTTGCCATCCATAGATTATCCGCTATACTCCCTGAAAAGATCGTATTTCCCTGGGGTACATAGGCGATAAGCTTTCTGGTCGCTGAGGATATATCAACCTCGTTTTCATTGATGTCCACAAGTCTGGCTGATCCTTGAGATGGATTTATAAGTCCCAGTAAGATCCGAATTAAGGTCGTTTTTCCTTCCCCTGATGCTCCCATAATGGCGACGATTTCCTTCGGTTTCACTAGCATACAGACTTCTTGCAAAACCATATCTCTCTCCGTGTAATGAAAACAAAGATTTCTTAGTTCTACCCGTAGTCCACAAGACTTAGTATATTGATCGATGTTATTCACCCGATCCGAATCAATCTGTCTTTCTCTGGGTAGATCAACAATAGCCATTATTCTTCCCGCTGATGTAGCTGCTTCGATCGCAGAGGGAACCATGCCCACTAAGGCAGAGAATCCAGATGACAGTCTTCCGGATAGCTGCAGGAACATAATCATCGTTCCATATGTGATATATCCACTCCATAATCGATATACCGCCCAACCAAAGGTCCCTTGATAGATTAATAACCCAATAATAGACAAAAAGGAAGAAGTATATATTGAGAATTTGTTATACTCCATTGCAATGTCATTGTAGGTACCCTGGACCCTACGAAATTTATGATAGAAAAGCTCTATAATGTTGAGGCTCTTGATTGATTGAATGTTTTGGCAGGATTCATCTAAGAAGGACATAATCTCACTACTAGCCTGTCTCGTGCGCTTTTTTAGACTACGCATTTGCCTGACTAATATTCTTGATATTATTAGGGTAATTGGTGCACTCATCAATGAAATAATAGCCATGGTTGGATCATAATATAGAATTATAATCAGGGTGCCAATGAACTGTGCAATGTTAGTGATCAAGGAGGGTAGCCATCCAATCACACTTCCTGCCACAATATTCGTATCTGAGCCCAATCGATTGATTAGATCACCACTCTGATATTTTGAAATTGCTTCCCAATCGGTAAGCATAATCTTCTTGTATATATCCGCCTGTATCTCATTATTAATTTTTATATTGAATCTGAGTGAAATCCGTGACAATACAGCATTGATTAGGATTCCGCTGATTGCCATAGATATCATGATAGCAATAATAACTCCTATGCCATCTGAGTCATGACCCGTTACAGCGTCGATTAAATGTTTGGAGGCCACGGTACCGGCAAATCCAACCCCGATTCCACATATCCCTAATACTATATAAAATAAAACGATATGCCAATATTGCCTGATATAAGAAAGTATCCATAGAATTTCCTGATACATCTCACGAAAGATCGTTTCTCGAGATTTGAGCTTTTGTTTATTAATAAATGACAACATCATACATCCTCACTTACTTCTAAAATACATAGTAAAGCACATAACAAACCAAAAAGGAGCTCGATAAAATAATATGATAAATTAAGCCTTTTCTTTAAAAAGTCAAAGTGCACTAAATCTTTTCTCTAATGCTATCAATTATGTTCAATGATAATGTCTATGTAATTAAATAACTTTATATTTTCTAAGCAAACCAATCCTACGATTACCAATGATTATCCCTGGAATGATGTAGCGTATCCCAAGCAACCCCTTTTCTTTTACAAACGTACCCCAACGTATTATCCATATCATAGGAATGAGATACGGTTTCTTACACAGTACAGGGTAGCTGTCTCGAAGCATTGCTATCGTGGGGAACATCATTTTTATGATACCAAAGGAGTTCCCATCCATTTTATTCATGGTAAAGTGTCTGCCAATCACCATTTCTTTTGTCTTTTTACCAAATGCTCCTGCCTCTATAATATCCTGTAACAGTAGCTCTATAATACTGCTGGAGTCACAAACACTATCTGCATCAAATCCCAGATATTGCTCTCCAATGATCAACAAGTCATGATAAAGCTTCACTGCGGACATATCAGTAATGATAGAATCAAATAGAGCCCAGTCTATCTCATTACGATAAGCTTTTTTATACATCAATATATCAATTACCTGCCGTATACCAACACCAGATGCGGTGAAATGTTTAAAGAAATGCAAGAACAGGTACAGATAATGATAGGTATGATTCAATGTATAGATGGGATAACCATTACATTGCAAGCAGATGCTCATGGACAAGGCGTTGTCAAAATAAGTATTCATTTTTCTTCGAAATTTGTTTTCAGTACCCATGATATTTAAATGGACTTCAATATATACACCAGTTTGATGATTAAGAAAACTTATCTCTTGCTTATCCATCAGCAGCTGATCTGTAACCATAACATCTTCCATCATAAATCCTGAGGAGATTAATACCCTTCTGCAAAGGTCAAACTCTTTTTTCTCAATTAAAATATCTTCATCACCAGATGGTCGATGATCGGCTAGTTCACCATAGGTATTCCTGCATATTAGCCCTTTTAAAACTAATGGCTTCAATCCCGCCTGAATTAATTTACTATAAACAGTTATAAATTCACTGGTATGTCGAGCTTGTTCAGCCACAACTCCAATACAGTCGCAAAACAATCTATGTTTTATACTCTCACTTAACTCCGTAAATGATGCATATTGCTTACATCCTTCATAGAATAGTGGAATAATCGAGTGTTGATAGCCTTGGGTTATGAGCCTTTCCCAATTTGGATCCACAAGTTCCTCAACTTTTCTATTTAATCCAGCGTTTATAATTTTTAAAAAGTTTGATACTTGGCAATCCATTTTATCTCCCTACTATCATTTCTTTTGCATTGATATCTATCATTATTTGTTCACACCAAAATATAACATTGCATATCTTTCTTTTTCCATATTTTGGATTATATACTATTATATTTTGATATACAATAACTAAAACACATAAATGGACGAAATCGCTTTACAGCTTACTCCTTTTTATAACAGCATTTTTCCCAATACAATGTAATCTAGTTTTTTCCGACTAAAAAATATAATAATTTTACCTCAAGGCCACTTTTCAAAATTCAGCAACAAAAAGAGGTATCGTAATATTGCTAAAGCACAACAAAAAAACAGCCCTGAGAATTTGTATATCGAGGGTCGGACACCTATGTCCACCCCCTGATATACATATCTCAGGGCTGTACCTATATTAAATTATTTAGCGACGTGATGACATGACACCAGATGTCCCTGCTTCATCTCCAGAACAGGTTTCTCCTGTCTACAGATATCGGTAGCCTTAGGGCAACGTCCTGCAAACGGGCAGCCCTTTGGTGTATTAATCGGGCTGGGTACATCTCCAACTAAGATCTGAACCTGCTTCTGAGCCTCCTGATCCGGATCCGGAATCGGCACTGCTGAAAGAAGTGCCTGGGAATAAGGATGCAGGGTTTTCTTATACAGCTCTTCACTGCTTGCCAACTCTACAATATTACCAAGATACATAACTGCGATTCGATCGCTTATGTATTTTACGATATTTAAGTCATGAGCAATAAATAAATAGGTCAAATCCAGCTTTTTCTGTAAATCATGTAAAAGATTGATTATCTGAGACTGAATGGAAACGTCCAATGCGGAGATCGGCTCATCACATACGATAAACTCTGGCTCTATAGCAAGGGCTCTAGCGATTCCGATACGCTGACGCTGTCCGCCGGAGAACTCATGAGGGAAACGATTTCCATGCTCTTTGTTCAGTCCAACCAACTCTAACAGTTCAAAAACTCTTTCTTGGCGTTTTTTCTTGTCATACATGTTATGGATGACCATACCTTCTTCAATAATGGAACCAACCGTCATACGGGGATCCAAGGAAGAATAAGGATCCTGAAAAATAATCTGAGCAACTTTTGCATAGGTAAATAAGTTCTTCTTAGTTACCTCCATCGTCTGCTTGCCATGATAAACGATTTTTCCTTTGGTAGGCGGATAAATTCCCATGATGGTTTTTCCAAAGGTGGATTTACCACAACCGGACTCTCCAACTAAGCCTAAGGTTTCCCCTTTCATAATATCAATATTGATATTATTAACGGCTTTCAAAGTTCCGTCTGTCACTCTAAAGTATTTTGATACATCATTTATTTCAACCAAAACCTGTTGATTCTGGTTATTCGTCTTGTTCTTATTTTCCATTACTTTTCACCTCCACCCTGAGTACCTGGGCAATCCGGATGCAATAACCAGCATGCGGCCTTATGATCTTGTTCAGGAACAAAATGAGGAGGCATCTCAGCCTGACATACCTTCATCGTATACTGGCATCGGCTAGCGAAAGGACATCCTACCGGAGGATTTAATAAATCCGGAGGGGTACCGCCGATGGATACCAAACGTACACTACGATCCATTTCCGTTGTAGGAAGACTCTTTAAAAGGGCTTTCGTATAAGGATGAGAAGGACGATAGAAGATATCTTCCGCCGTACCAGTCTCAACAACCTTACCAGCATACATAACAGCTACACGGTCAGCCATGCTTGCTACAACACCAAGATCATGAGTAATCAGGATAATAGCCGTATTGGTCTTTTCCTTGATTTCCTTCAGAAGCTCCATTATCTGTGCCTGAATGGTTACATCCAAGGCTGTCGTAGGCTCATCCGCAATCAGAAGCTTTGGTGCACAGGACAAAGCCATAGCAATCATAACTCTCTGTCTCATACCACCAGAAAATTCATGGGGGTACTGTTTTGCACGCTGTGACACATTCGGTATCTTAACAAGCTCTAAGAGACGGAATGCTTCTTTATTGGCATCCTCTTTAGACAAGTTCTGATGATGGCGAATCGCTTCTGTCAACTGCTTACCTACCTGCATAGTAGGATTAAGACAAGTCATGGGATCCTGGAATATCATGCTGACATCCTTACCACGAATCTTCATCATATCTTTTTCTGTTGCTTTTACAATATCTTTACCTACTAAATTTATCTCTCCGTTTACAATTCTAGCCGGAGGCATGGGATTTAATTTCATAATGGTCTGGGCTGTAACACTCTTACCACATCCGCTCTCTCCAACGATAGCAAGAACTTCTCCTTCTACCAAATCGAAGCTGACTCCACGGACTGCTTTAACCTCACCGGCATAAGTATCGAAGGATACATGTAAATCTTTAACCTCTAATACCTTATTCATGATGTTACCTCCTTAACCTGGGATCTAATGCATCACGTAAACCATCACCTAACAAGTTAAAAGATAGCATAGTTAAGCTGATGCAGATGGCGGGAATTATCAGCTGTGAAGGATAGGTTTGGAAAACCATACTACCGTCACTGGCCATGATACCCCAACTGGACTGCGGTACCGGTACACCAAGACCAATGTAGCTTAGAAAGGCCTCAGTAAAGATAACATTAGGAATAGCTAATGTGATATTAACGATAACTACACTTAAGGTATTTGGTATCAAATGCTTGAATAGTACTCTAAACGGCTTTGCACCCATAACCCTTGCAGCAACCACATAATCCTGCTGCTTTAAGCTCATAACCTGACCACGGACCAATCTTGCCATACCGGTCCAGCCAACTGCTGCATAAGCCACAACCATAGTCATAACACCAGGTTCTAATACCATCATCAATAAGATAACGATGATCAGATAAGGAATACCATTAATGACTTCAATAATTCTCATCATGATATTATCTACTTGGCCACCGGCATAACCGGATATACCTCCATAGATAATTCCCACGATACAGTTAATCATAACTGCCGTGATAGCAATAAACAGGGATACTCGTCCACCGGCCGCAATTCTGGTGAAAATGTCACGTCCTAAGGTATCCGTTCCAAATAAATGCATATGTCCATCTTCTGCATCTTTAAAGCCCATCGGTGCATCGGTGTGGGCATAATGTTGCTCGCTGATGGTATACGGGGAAATCATCGGTATCAAAACAGATAGCAATGCAATAAATATTATAATGCCTAAACAGAACATAGCAGCCTTATTTCTTCTGAGACGTTGCATCGCATCCTTCCAGTAACTGGTGCTTGGTCTACTTATACTTTCGCTCTCGTTGGCATTACTACCGACCCATTCAAACATACTCTTTTCAATCTTTTCCATGGGGTATCACTCCTTTACATTCGAAAGCTTTACTCTTGGGTCTATAAAGCCGTAAGCTAGGTCAACGAACAAGTTTGCTATAACCAGGAAAGCTCCATAGAACAGTGTAATACCTGATATCATCGTGTAATCCTGTACCTTAATACTATTTACAAAGAACTTACCCATACCAGGTATGGAGAAGATATTCTCTACAACAAACGCACCGGTCAATACTGCTGCTGCAATTGGACCCAATACAGTAATAACTGGCATAATCGCATTTCTTACGGCATGCTTCCAGATAATCTTCTTCTGGGACAAGCCTTTTGATTTTGCAGTTTTAATATAATCCTGTCCTAAAACATCCAGCATACTAGTTCTCATAAGCCTGGATATTGTCGCCATAGAACCAAAGCTTAATGCAAAGGCAGGCAACAGCTTACTGTTAAAAGCACCCCAACCTGTAATTGCGAAGATTCGAACACCGGTTAATTGGAATAATTTTAAACCTAGAACATACTGTAAAAGGGAGCCAACAATAAAGCTGGGTACAGAAACGCCGAAGATCGCAATCAACATAGTCATAGTATCCCACTTGGTACCTCTCTTTACTGCTGCTACAATACCTAAGAAAATACCCGTGATCGTAGCAAAGATCAGGGCTCTAATACCTAAATCAAATGAATATGGAAATGCTTGTGAAATAATATCGGTAACCGGGCGGTTGTCATAATGCATTGACATACCAAAGTCTCCCTTGAATACGTTACCTAAATACATATAAAACTGCTGTAATACCGGTTTATCTAAACCATATTTCGCGTTTAATGCCCTCATCGTAGTCTCGGGGATTGCTTTTTCACCAATGAAAGGGTCACCGGGAAGAAGACGCATCATGAAAAATGTTATAGCAATCAGAGCAAGTATTGTTAAAAACGCGTAGAATAACCTTTTTAAAACATATTTTAACACATGCACTCCTCCTTTCTATTTTTTATAAATGTCTACTTGGGTTAGTCGTTACATTCCTTAAGAATTGATATCCTATATTGCTTTTGGATATTTCTAACTTACTCTTGCAATAGTTCAGAACACATAGATAGCAAAACTATGACAATATAAATTGTTTAAAAAGTAATATAGGATGGCAATTCTATCAAGAACTTAACTTGGTCCCATCAATCAAATACCGTACTATTATACTATATAAAATCACAAATGTCGTGCTTTTTTTCATTTTTTTATGTTAGGGAAATATTGGGGATGTGTTTTTTTACAAAAGGGAAGTGCGGGATGTTTAAGTACAGCCCGCACTACCTCTGATAATTCTGTTAAAAGCAGATTATTTTGCTAATTTAACAAATCTGTAGTTCATATCCTGGAATGCAGTTCTAATTACACCAGAGGCAATCTTACCGCTGAGGACATAATCTTTAGATCTCCAATAAACAGGTCCAATCGGAAGATCTTCCATTAACATTTTCTCAAGATCTGTTAAATAACCGAAACGAGTTTTACCATCTAACTCTGTACGGACTTTGTTCAATAATTCGTCATATGCAGCACTTGAGTAGCTAGTATGGTTGTTACCATTACCAGTCTCAAACATATCAAGGAACGTCATAGGATCATTGTAGTCAGGACCCCAGCCAGCAAATACGATAGAGAAGTCCTTGTTGGACATTCTTTCAAGTCTGCTCTTGAAAGGCATGGATTCAACCTGAATATCAAGGCCAAGGTTAACCTTTAACTGCTCCTGAACAAAGGAAGCATTCTTAATCGCTGTATCACCATCATCACAGATCATGGTAAGCTGAATTTTATCAACGCCTAACTCTTCAAGAGCCTTTGCGTAATATTCTTTTGCTTTGTCTTTATCAAGTACAGGTACTAATGCACCAACTTCTTCATTAAACTTTTTCTCTAAACCGTTGATAGCAGGAGCTGTAAAGGAAACAGCAGCCTTTGAGCTATTCTTAACGATAGCATCAACGAACGCTTGCTTATCAACAGCATAAGTGATAGCCTTACGCAGGTTTGCGTTAGCAAGGAAAGCATCCTCTAAGTTATACTCTAAGTAGAAGGTAGCACCATCATCATAGGTTAATACAGGGAAGCCTTCTCCTCTTAGAGATTTCGCTTGATCACCATTAAGACCGATAACGTCTACTTCACCAGCCTTAAAAGAGTTTAAAGCAGCATTGGTATCGTTAATCATAACCATATTGATCTTTTCAAGATTAATTTTGCTAGCATCAAAGTAGTCAGCATTCTTCTCAAGAACGATCTTGCTCTCATGAGCCCAAGAAGTCATCTTGAAAGGTCCGTTGTAAACCATCTTATCAGCATCAGTTCCATAAGCTTCACCAAACTCATTGTAAGCCTTTTCATTAACTGGTGCGAATACACCAAATGCTAATGTAGGTAAGAAGTATGATGTAGGATTCTCAAGGGTAACTAC
Organism: uncultured Herbinix sp.; assembly: GCA_964391115.1. Taxonomy (GTDB): domain Bacteria; phylum Bacillota; class Clostridia; order Lachnospirales; family Lachnospiraceae; genus Mobilitalea. Next base: position 35,678 of record CAYMLE010000003.1, read on the forward strand.
TAATTTGTAATCGCCATCAGCCTTGAAGCCTAATTCTTCAGCACCAACTTCACCATTGTTATATGCAAGACCATTCTTAAAGATATAACCAAAGTAAGCATAATCAGATGCGAACTCAGGTGTTAAAAGAGACTTCCATGCAAAAACAAAGTCATGGGCTGTTACAGGCTCACCATTTGTCCACTTCATATTATCACGAAGATTGAAGGTATATGTAAGCTCATCCTCACTTACAGTCCAATCCTTAGCCACACCAGGGATAACCTTATCCTCAGCGTCTAACATAACCATATTCTCAACAACATGACGAAGTACTGAAAAAGATACTGTATCAGTCATTGTAATTGAAAACATCTGGGGGGGCTCGGATGCGATATTTACAGTAATATCATTCGCGGTAGTTGTACCAGGATATGCGCTTCTATCGTCTGAACCGGCATCACCTTTCTCATCTTTTGTGCCGCAAGCTGCAAGCAAAGTAGTTGACATTGCAAGAACTAACATAACGGCAAGTAGTTTTTTAATTTTCATAAATATTCTCCTCCTTCTACTATATAAAAAGGAAGCATATTCCAAATACACTTCCTTAGTATATATGATAGGTATTATAATAATACAGAATTTCAAAATAGTCAAGATAATATTCACCATTTACGGACAAATGTTTTCATGGCGCAGACTAATTTTACCATTTAATCTATTAAAGTAATAAACTATCACATTTTTTTCCCAAAAACATATAATAAGGCATAAAGGAGTGAAGAAGATGTCCTCTCATTATGATATCGGAATATTCGGCGGAGATCTCCGCCAGGTATATATGGCTGCAGCCCTTCTAGACAAAGGATATACTGTGGCTACCTGTGGTATTGATCAAGAGGTAGCATCGTATATACAAAAAAAGAGATTGTTTGAACCTCCAGTGATTAATGCTAAGGATTCCTTCGATTTAGAAATGAAATTAAGCCAGCTTCCATACGGGCAGTTAACGAATCTGTCTGCTATATGTGAACAATGTACCCTTCTAATTGGCCCCATACCGATGTCCCGAGATCAGCTAACACTGAATGCGAAGCATCGTCCTGATGATTTCACTATAAGCCAGCTTGGATCATACCTGAACTCTTCTCATATTTTAATCGGTGGCAATATACCGGCTACTCTTATCGAACTATGTCAATCCAGGAGTATCCCTTATTATGACTTGATGAAGGATGAGGAGATCACCATCCTGAACGCCATAGCAACAGCAGAGGGAACTATTATGGAAGCGATTAAGGGTAGCAGCTGCAATCTTCACGGAAGCACCTGTCTGGTTCTTGGTTATGGCCGCTGTGCCAGGGTCTTAGCCCAAAAGCTGAAAGCCCTGGATGCTTCTGTCGTTGTAGCAGCCCGTAGCAAAGAGGCTCTTGCCAATGCACAGGCTTCTGGTTGTAAAACGATATTCCTAAACGAAATGAGTGGCATCCTATCTCAATCTCCTTTTATATTTAATACGATTCCTGCCCTTGTCTTAGGTAAAGAGCAGCTAGACCTAGTGGATCCAAAGGCGATTATCATTGATATAGCCTCTGCACCAGGAGGAGTTGATTTTAAATATGCTGAAACCCTTCAACTAAATGCAAAACTATGCCTGGGTCTACCGGGTAAATATTCACCCGAGACCTCATCGGATATCCTTGTTAATGCAGTTCTGACCTTCATAAAAGAAAGATGTGATTGAAATGACCCTACGTGGTAAAAATGTGGGCTTTGCCCTCACTGGATCATTTTGCACTTATGAAAGCACTTTTCATGAGATGGAACGCCTTGTTTCGGAGGGAGCTAATGTCTATCCCATCTTTTCCGACCGTTCCGGTACCTTTGACACCCGGTTTGGAAAAGCAGAAGACTTTCTTGCCAGGGCTACAAAAATCTCAGGAAGAGCCCCAACAACAACCATTGTAGAAGCTGAAAAGTTCGGACCAAGCGGTATACTTGATATCGTTGTAATCACTCCCTGTACAGGAAATACACTTGCTAAGCTTGCTTACGGAATAACGGATTCACCAGTCTTAATGGCTGCCAAGGGACACCTCAGAAACAATAAACCAGTTCTTCTGGCAATCGCAACCAATGATGCCCTCGGTGCTAATATGAAAAACATCGGAATCCTGATGGATAAAAAATATCTCTATTTTGTTCCCTATGGTCAGGATAATTATAAATCAAAACCGAATTCCATGGTTTCCCACTTTGATTTGCTACTCCCCTCCATAGAAGAAGCCTTGGAAGGCAACCAAATTCAACCGGTTATCTTAGCTCCTCAATAACAATCGATCTGTGATACTTAAAAAATATTAGATAATGATGATGAAAAGGGTGCTCTCTCAAGAGGGCACCCTTTCATATATCTCACACGAGTCCCTGACAAAGTCTAATCCCCGCTAATAAAATACAAGCATGTTACATCTTGTCATATTTACCATCAAAATAATATATATAATAGGAAGTAATTGCATCGCCTTATTATTATAACGCTTCAAATATTATGACTACAACAGCATAACATCCCGGACCACCATTACAAAAACCACCTATAAACCCATCTCACTTCACAGCCCTTCATCCCCGTAGACCGGGGCCGTACAATGCCTACAAAAAAGGAGCCTACGATTACACAAACCTGTAACCGTAGACTCCGTTAGCAATACGTAAATCCTAGCCTAACACTATCTCTTAAGCGTTCTTCTCCGTATTCGGTTTTTCCAATTCCACAATTGCACTTTTCTTCATAGGAATTCGACAATTCTTATTGTTACCAAACTCAACGATAACAATCTCATCCATAACATCAATAACCACTCCATAAAACCCACCGGTAGTAACAACACTATCTCCAGTAGCTAGAGTTGAAAGCATGGCTTGTAGCTGTTTCTGTTGCTTCTTCTGAGGACGAATCAGCATGAAATACAATAAAAGACCCAATAAACCGATCTGTATAACAAGCATAAGCATTCCGGATCCTGCGTTAGGTGTAGCAGCCTCAGTAGTTAATAGTAAATAATTCATAAATGAAAACCCTCCTAAATTATAATTTATTCATTACTCGATAAAAAACCTTCGAGCTTATTCTTTTTATATTCCTTATAACGTTTCCCACGAATGGCTTCTCTTATTTCCTCCATCATATGATTATAGAAATAGAGATTATGCAGCACCAGAAGTCTCATGCCAAGCATCTCCTTAGCTTTAAGCAAATGTCTGATGTAAGCTCTGCTATAGGATTGGCAAGCTGGACAGCCACAACCCTCTTCAATCGGTCTGTCATCCAACTCATATCTGGCATTTACTAGATTCATTTTACCTTTATTCGTATAAGCATGTCCATGCCTTCCGTTTCTGGAAGGATAAACACAATCGAAGAAGTCAACACCCCGATCCACTGCCTCAAGAATATTCGCCGGAGTTCCAACACCCATCAGATAAACCGGTTTATTCAAGGGAAGATGCGGTACTGTCTCTTCAATTATACGATACATTTCATCGTGACTTTCCCCAACGGCAAGACCGCCAAGTGCATATCCATCCAAATCCAATTCAGAGATTTTCTTAGCATGTTCGATTCGGATATCCTCGAAGGTTCCACCTTGGTTTATACCAAATAACATCTGGTTCTTATTAATGGTATCCTCTAGAGAATTTAGACGGCCCATCTCCTTCATACAACGCTCCAACCACCGAGTTGTACGGTCCACAGAAGCCTGTATATACTCTCTTGTTGCAGGATGGGGAGGACATTCATCAAAAGCCATGGCTATGGTTGAAGCCAGGTTCGACTGAATCTGCATACTTTCCTCCGGTCCCATAAAGATCTTTTTACCATCGATGTGAGAATTAAAATAAACGCCCTCTTCTTTAATTTTTCGTAAACCCGACAGAGAAAATACTTGGAATCCTCCTGAATCCGTCAGAATGGGCTTGTCCCAAACCATGAATTTGTGGAGGCCACCTAATTGTCGAATAACCTTGTCTCCGGGCCTAACATGAAGATGGTAGGTATTTGACAGTTCAACCTGGGTCCCGATTTGATTTAAATCCTGAGTAGAAACTGCACCTTTAATGGCTGCTACCGTACCTACATTCATGAATACCGGAGTCTGGATGGTACCATGCACTGTTTCAAACTCAGCACTTTTGGCATTACCGTCCCGCTCAATCAATCTGTACATATTTTAAGCCTGCTTTCCATATACAGCCTGTCCCAATCAGGGCATAAGCTTTTGCTGTCTATTATTACCTAATACAATAATTTAATAACATTACAAGTATAACCTCTAAATCCTTTATTTTCAACTAAAATATCACAAGCCACAAAATCAACAGCATCCATTCTGCTAAATCTTCCCTGATATTCTCCAATCCACAGCAAGATAATATATTCATTTCCTAATAATAGAAAATTTATTGCATTATTTTAGCACAATTGGTAGAATAGTTGTAGCGTGTATCAGCTCACAAAGAACGTGAGTCATTAGAAGCATAGCGTAAGTAGCTATTCTTTAGGCCGTCTACCAAAAATACATGGATATTTGGTCAAAATACTGGCAAGCGACAAAGTGGAGGTTCAACAGTTATGTCTATTAAAAAGTCCTTACGTATCGTTCTTATCGTTTCGTCTATGCTCCCAGTCCTTATTATATCCATGATTGCTCACGGACTAATTACAAATCGATTTGTGACAATGCAAAACAATAATCTACAGAATCTTGCCGTATCTAACAGTAATATTATAAGTACTTTAATCGAAACTCAACAAAATGAAGTTTCTCTTTTAGCTTCACAACAGGAATTGCAAATGTTTATAAAATCCAAGGGAACAGCGGACTTATTTTCATCAGGAACAATTGATGACCGTCTCCATAACTGGAAAAGCAGTTTCAATCATAGCGAGATGCTTACCCTATATAATACAGACAAAAAGGTAATCGCCTGTACCGATTCTACGATGATAGATACCGATGCATCAAATAATGCAACGCTATCCTATCTCTTTACAACAAAACAAACCTCAGTAGGTGTAAATGGGATCCAGCGAAATCTGAAATATGGTAAACCCATATATACCCTCGAAATCGGCAGCCCCATCTTAGATGTCGAGGAAGGCAATGGTACCTTACTAGGATATATCATTAACACAGTGAATTTGGACTATTTTAATAATTACTTAAAGTCGGTTACTCTTGGTGATACGGGTCACTGTATCGCTATCGATCAAGAGGGTACTATCATGTTTCATCCTGACCGCTCTCTGATTGGCAGCAAAATTGACTCCAAAGAGATTCAAACCACTATAAAGGATTACCTTCTGGGCCAGGCTCCCCATTCTGGTTCCTTTCTTACTTCCTATAACAATAATGAAGCGATCAATGGCTATCAGATTATACCAGAGTTAGGATGGATGCTCCTGGTCAAACAGGATGTTTCCGAGCTCTGGTCCGTCACCAGCATCATACTAACCCTATTGATCTTCATCTGTGCCATCCTCTTGATTCTCATTGTAATCTTTGCCCATTCCTTAACCAAGAGAATTACCGCTCCGATACTAACCTTAAGAGATGCCATGCGTACTGCATCCGACGGAGATTTAACTGTACAAACAAACATTAGGAGCAAGAATGAACTAGGTGAATTATCGAAGAGTTTCAACAAGATGCTTCATATTATTAAAACTAATTATGAAGACTTAGCTTCCATGCATGAAGAACTATTATCCAATGAAGAACAACTCAGAACAAATTACGATCATATTGAGTATCTCGCTTATCATGATACTCTGACGAATCTACCAAATAAATTATCCTTCCTTGATTATATGAATGCCACCCTGCTCTCCTCCTATTCTAAGAAGTTGAGCCATTCGGTCTATTTTGTTGACCTAGATAACTTTAAGACAGTGAATGATACTCTTGGTCATGAATATGGCGATACCCTATTGGTTAAAACAGCCCAGATATTGACCACTCTCATGGATGGAAATGGCATGTTGGCTCGAGCTGGGGGAGATGAATTCCTCATGTTTCGAGAAGGGATTCAATCTAAGGAAGAGGCAGTTAGCTTCGCTAATGCGATAATAGAACGTTTCCGGCATCCCTTGGATTTGGACGGTGAAGAGGTCTATGTCTCCATGAGCATCGGTATTGCACTGTATCCACAGAATGGAATATCCCCTAATGCACTAATTAAGAATGCTGATATCGCCATGTATAAGTCAAAGGATACTGGACGAAATAAATTCACTTTATTTAACGCTAAGATGGAAGAAGAATTGAACAGAAACACAGTGATTATAGACATTCTTCGTAATGCCATTGAGCGAAAAGAGATCTACATTCAATATCAACCACTATTTGAACTTGCCACAAGCAATGTGATCGGTTTCGAGGCATTAATGCGAATTCGCAGCGAACGATTGGGTACTATAAATCCAGACGAATTCATTCCCATTGCAGAGGAAAGTGGTTTGATCATAGAACTGAGCTCCTGGCTTCTCAAAGAGGCTTGTAGTTTTAACAAGAGATTAATTGATCAAGGCATTACACCTCGGCCGGTATCCATCAATATCTCCTCCATTCAGATAAACCGTCCCGGATTTATTGATTTGTTGACCAAGACCTTAAAGGAAACTGGGCTACCACCAGAATTCTTAGATCTAGAAATCACAGAAAGCACCTTGGTAGCCTCTATCACAGATGCAACGACGCTTCTAACATCACTCCTTAATATTGGCGTCCGAATATCTCTAGATGACTTCGGTACAGGCTATTCCTCTTTAAATTACTTGACAAAAATGCCAATCAATACTCTTAAAATAGATAAATCCTTCATCGATTACATCTGTACCAGAGAAAAAGATGCCAGCATAGCAAAATCCATTATCCAGCTGGCTCACCGACTGAATATTAATGTTGTCGCAGAAGGTGTTGAGAACGCAGATCAATTAGCCGTTTTGAAAGAAATGAAATGTGACATCATTCAAGGCTTCATTTTCAGCGGGCCACTTCATCCACCAGAATTAGTGGACTTAATTGAGAAACGGTAAAAAAAGGGCTGCCTTCCAAACGGATAGACAGCCCAATATTATGATCTGATATAAGCTATTACTTCGCTGCACCACTAGAACCCAGTACATTAACGATTTTGTGCTTAACTAATTCCTTTACATAATCTCTACCCGGAGACAGGAACTGTCTGGGATCGAAATGGCTAGGATTATTCATGATATGATCTCTAACACCTGCAGTAAATGCAAGTCTTAAGTCAGAGTCAATATTAATCTTACAAACTGCCATCTTAGCAGCCTGTCTTAACATATCCTCAGGAATACCAATTGCATCATCAAGCTTTCCGCCGTTCTTTTTAATAATCTCAACATATTCCTGAGATACGGAGGAAGCGCCGTGTAAAACGATAGGGAAGTTAGGAAGCTTTTTGCTTATCTCTTCAAGAATATCGAAACGAAGCTTTGGCTTCTGACCAGGTTTAAATTTGAATGCACCATGGCTGGTTCCGATAGCGATCGCTAAGGAGTCAACACCAGTACGGCTTACAAATTCTTCAACCTCTTCTGGTCTGGTGTAGGAAGCATCTTCTGCTGATACGTTAACATCATCCTCAACACCAGCTAATTTGCCTAATTCACCTTCTACTACACAACCGTGAGCATGTGCATACTCAACAACCTGTTTAGTTAAAGCTATATTGTCCTCAAAGCTGTGCTTTGATCCGTCAATCATAACAGAGGTAAAGCCACCATCAATACAAGATTTACAAATCTCAAAATCATCACCGTGGTCTAAATGAAGAGCAATCGGTAAATCGGTTTCTAATAAAGCAGCTTCTACTAATTTTACAAGATAATTATGCTTCGCATATTTTCTAGCACCTGCGGATACCTGCAGGATAACCGGAGCATTTTCTTCCTTTGCAGCCTCTGTAATACCCTGGATAATCTCCATGTTGTTTACATTAAAAGCTCCAATTGCATAGCCACCAGCATATGCCTTCTGAAACATTTCCTTTGTTGTTACTAATGCCATAATTTTATCAATCCTTTCATACTTTATGTTCATGACAAAAGGTCAACAATCATATTCTGTCCTCTCGCCTTATACATGAATCATATAATAGGATCATCATAATGGCAAGGAGCAATTTATGATACGGCAAAATGATTGCTGCTTTCTTTTGTATACATGCCTCAATATTATACCATATAATTACTTTTTGAACAGTTGTTTTATTAATTTTTTCTGTTATAGTTAATAATTCAGCCCGATTTACTTATCTTATGTAACTATTCCATGAATATTCTACCTCTTACATCCATTCTACGGAGGTATTCCTTGCTTATTTTGATACAAGGGTATAAAATAAACCTACTAAATTGATGCTAAACTTAGAAGTATATATATATTAACATTTGCGAAGGGAGTATATTATGGACGCAAAACGTGTAACCGATTCCATTACAGAACAAATTCAGATATTAATGCCTACTCATATTAACGGAAGTGATCGGCTCTTTGGTGGCCAACTGGTGGAATGGATTGATGTAGTAGCTGCCGTTGTGGCACGACGACATTCCGGATGTAATGTCATCACGGCTGCCATCGATAATCTTCAATTTAAGGCAGGGGCATTTATAAACAATACACTTGTCCTCATCGGCCGCATAACCTATGTTGGCCATACCTCTATGGAGGTTCGGGTAGACACATACGTTGAAGATTTAAGTGGTATGCGCAAGGTAGTAAACCGAGCTTATCTCGTTCTTGTCGCTTTGGATGTTAGCGGAGAACCAACTGAGGTACCCCGTTTAATTCTTGAACACGAATGCGAAAGAGCCGAATGGGAAGCTGGCGAAAAACGACGCGAGTTAAGAGTGAGACGCAGAAAAGAAGGGTATTAAAAGGTACAATATAACATTTCCTGAGTATAATATTCTATAGGCCCTATGAAACGATGCTGATCCATAGTTTACAGGGCTATTATTATAATTGAAAGGAAAGGTTATATGGCCAACAAAACCAAACCTAAAATTGCAATTGATGCCGGACATGGCAGTAATACCGCCGGTAAACGGACACCTCCCTTTCCCAGGGAAGTGGATATCGACGGCGATAACATCATGGACATAAAAAAGGGCGAACAATATCGAGAACATTATGCCAATGTTGGAGTTGCAGAGCTGCTATACACCGAATTAGCCAAACGAGGCTATCCTCTAATAAAAACTGGATGGGATGATAGCAATGCCCTGGATGATTCTGATGAATCATTATCCTCACGACAGACGAAGATAAAAGAAGCTCAATGTGATTATTCTATTTCCATACATTTCAATGCTTATGGGGATGGCAGCACTTTTAATTCAGCCAATGGAGTTAGTATCTATGTTCATAGTGAATACCCTGGTGACTCGTATCAAATGGCAGAACATGTGCTAAAAGAACTCGCGAAGGGTAGTAAACAAACCAACCGCGGGATACACAAGCAAAGGCTATCCATGTGTAATACGAATACGATGAATACAAAGGCATCCATCCTCTGCGAGCTGGCCTTTATGACCAATGAATATGAGGCAGTCAATTACATGGCTAACCGTGACTTCTGGAAAGAGTGTGCTAAAGAAATTGCCGATGGAGTTGAGAACTATTGTAATTGCAATAATGAAGAAATCGAGTTTCCTGTAATAAACCTTTACCATACCGTTGTTGCAGGCGAAACCCTTAGTAAGATAGCTAAGGATTTTCATACTACTGTTGAAAAGCTCGTTAATTTAAATAAAATCAAAAATCCCAATCTTATTCAGGTAGGGCAAACCCTCCTCGTTATGAAATATTTTAGATATGTGGTGCAAAAAGGTGACACCTTAGGAAAAATCAGTCTGGAATTTCTAGGTGATACGAAGCGTTACAAAGAAATCATGGTGTTTAATAATCTTCCAAATACAGTGATATACATCAATCAAATACTAAAAATCCCTGCAATATAAGGTCTGCTGACCTTTGTGATTTGCTGCTGATCTGTAGCAAAATATTCATACAAATTATAAAATGCCGCGACCTCTAAATCTGCAGCGGCATTTTATATTGTTTAAAAGCAAGCATCATCCATTACCTATGTTTTAGAACATCCATTTGTTCTTTTCTATGCTCCTGTCTTTCTTTTGCATTATTGAAGGAGGTTTGATCCATACACTCCGCATTATGGTTCAGATAGCCTTCAGCATATAGAAAGCGTTTCTGTGTATTTTCTAGTTGTTTGTTTTTACTATTCTCACCATTTGCAAGAATATCCTTCAAATTCTCAATTTCCTGCTTCCGTGCACTCTGTAACTCTTGTACATGTGCAATATTTTTCGCAGAATGAGAGATATCAGAATGTTCCTCTAAATGTCGTTCCGAACGAGTATGTCGTTCCACCAAATTACAAAGATGCTCTACTCGTCGTTCATTTTCTGTTTTCTGACTGTCACCATTAATATTTATCAAAATAGTCCCACCTTTCATAAGCACATTGAGAAAAAACTTCTCAATTGTATTTTTTCCTGACCGTAGCAATGTTATGCTGTAGGAAAGGTTACATGAATAGCGCTTCATGGAAGTGCAAGAATAACTTGGTTTTATTTTGTTTTATTTTGTTTTATTTTGCTATATTTTGTTTTACTTTATTTTTTAACATTAATTATATTCAAAATACATACATCTTCGGCGGGTCCGCACACCGGTATAGACATACCTGTGTATCACCATTCTACTGTTTATATAGCTTATGGTACCTATCCAATTATAATTATTTCACCTCTGCAAGGGCCCTTATGTAATAAAACATATACTGCTGTATAATTCCACCATA
>CAYMLE010000004.1:0-46177 GCA_964391115.1 uncultured Herbinix sp.
TTCCAAATACATCAATCCGATTCGGACCCCAGGAGACGGCAGCCGGAGCAGAGGTTATAACACCTCCAAGATCCTCCCAACTACTCCACCGATTACCGTCCCACCAGAGATGCCATAGAGATTGATTCTGTCCGCGAGCAAATACATCAAGACGGTTTGTTTGCCAGGAGGAAACAGCTGGGGCAGAGGTTAAGGTTCCACCAAGATCTTCCCAACTACTCCATCCTCGTTCCGGAGGTGCAGGTGGTGTCAGAGGGGTAGGAGGTGCAGGGGGTGTAGTGGGTTCTCCGATATAGTCCAGCACGATACGGATAAGATCACGAATAATTTGGTTGATACGATTCTCCGGTATGTTAAATAGTCTTAGAGTGTAGAGTAGGGCATAGTTAATCCTACGTATTTCATTAAACATTTGGTCTATTATCCGATCCCTAGGGCCGGTATAGTTTTGTTGATTGTCTAAAATGAAGTTGATAATGTTGGAGATAATCCGGCGAGAAAATACTCTCTGAATACCGTATCTTTGCATTTCGGAATAGATGGGAGCCAATTCCCTATTCAGGTCTGCCATAACGCGGTTTGTATTTCGTGGTATTTGAAACATAACATCAGCCTACTTTTAATCCATCATTTTATTATATGATAGGGTAAACCTATGTGTTAATGCGAAAGCAAAATCATATGGCTAGCAGGTTTTCTTTATCAAAAATAGTAAGAGTGATGTTATTTAAGAAAAAGCAGTAGTGATAGATAATATAATTAACAAGCTGTCTAAAATAGGATTTCTACTCAGACAGCTTGTTATATATGTTTCATATACTATTTTATGATCGTTTTTCCACCCATATAAGGCTGTAGAGCCACAGGGATATTTACAGTACCATCCGCGTTAAGATTGTTCTCTAAGAAGGCAATCAGCATTCTTGGAGGAGCAACAACGGTGTTATTCAAGGTATGAGCAAAGTATTTACTGTCTTCTCCTGTAACACGAATTTTAAGACGTCTTGCTTGGGCATCACCCAGATTAGAACAGCTACCAACCTCAAAATACTTCTTCTGTCTAGGGGACCATGCTTCAACATCAATCGATTTCACCTTTAAATCAGCCAGATCACCGGAACAGCATTCCAGAGTTCTTACCGGAATATCTAAGGAACGGAATAAATCCACAGTATCCTTCCATAGCTTATCAAACCACATCATACTGTCCTCAGGTTTGCAAACGACAATCATTTCCTGCTTTTCAAATTGATGAATACGATATACGCCTCTTTCCTCTAAGCCATGGGCACCTTTTTCCTTACGGAAGCAAGGGGAGTAGCTGGTTAGGGTTTGAGGAAGAGTATCCTCCGGCAATATGGTATCAATGAATTTACCGATCATGGAATGTTCGCTGGTACCGATCAGGAATAAATCTTCGCCTTCAATCTTATACATCATGGCTTCCATCTCTGCAAAGCTCATAACACCAGTTACTACATCACTTCGGATCATGAATGGAGGAATGCAGTAGGTAAAGCCACGGTCTATCATAAAATCACGTGCATAGGAGATAACTGCAGAATGTAGTCTTGCAATATCACCCATCAGATAATAGAAACCGTTACCGGCTACCTTTCTAGCACTATCTAGATCGATTCCGTTGAATTTCTCCATGATTTCGGTATGATAAGGAATATCGTAATCCGGAACAGCCGGCTCACCATATCGTTGAACTTCTACATTTTCGCTGTCGTCTTTACCGATTGGCACACTTGGATCTATGATATTTGGGATGATCATCATAATTTTTTTGATTTTTTCATCCAATTCATTTTCCTTAGCCTCCAGCGCGGATAATCGATCGGCTGCTTCTGTTACTTGCATCTTCATGGCTTCTGCTTCTTCGCGTTTACCTTGTCCCATTAGAGCACCTATTTGCTTTGAAAAGGTATTTCGCTCATATCTGAGATTATCTGCCTCTTGCTTGGTATTACGATGCTCAAGATCTAAGGCAATAACCTCATCCACAAGACTCAGCTTATGGTCCTGAAACTTGTTTTTAATATTTTGCTTAATGATATCTGGGTTTTCTCTTACAAATTTTAAATCTAGCATAATGCGCCTCCTCATTAAAAGTGATTATATACATAGGTAATTACAAAACAAGAATTTTGTGAACAGTATTTGTTTCTCATATAATATTTGCTATTTACAAGTTTCGCAATCACCTTGTGAAAGGATCTTATGGAATAGAGGGTATAAAAAAAGCCCACCATCCCAAACATACATGGGACGGAAGGATCCGCGTTGCCACCCAAATTGCAGACTGTAGTCTGCCACTCGATAGTAGGATAAAGGTTACCAACCTCTGGCTCATCGCCAACAGCTCCAAAAGTGGAAGGACTTACTTATTCACCGGTTCGCACCACCCACCGGCTCTCTGAAGAATCCATAAATCGTAGCTTTTATCATCGCTGAAACTATTATTATTATATTAATCGATTATAATCTCTTTTATGCGAAACCGCAAGTATAAAGTAAAATATAAATTCTTTATAAGAAAACAGACCATAAAACTAAGACAAAACAACAAAACCACAAAACAGCAAAATCACGAAACTTAACAACTAAATAAAACCTACTTAATAGCAGTTTCTTATCGAGATTAAATCCTTCATAACCTACAAGTAATAGAAGATTAACTTTGTACACCATAAGTAAATACAAACAATATTATGGTGCACAAAGTCATTTACTTCAAACCAACTCGCAGTTTCTATATGATGTTTACATAGAACAGCACAGAGCCAATGTTATATTTCGTAGTGTGGTGGGTAGCTCGGGTAAGTAAACTGGAGGCTATCTATATTTTGTTGAATTAGTTGGGTGGCTATTATACTAGCGATTAGATAGGAAGTAGAGGAGGTGTTACAGTCTACGGGGAAGGGAAGTATGGAGGAATCGGCGATTATTAGACCTTTCACACCATATACTTCGCCCCATTGGTTTACAACTCCTCTTTGTTCATCGGGCGACATTCGGTTGAAGGTCTGTTGATGGTAGGCGATCTGCAGATTACGGCGGATATAATCAGCTAACAGAGCATCATTATTAATGGTATCATAAGTGGGGGATATTAATTGATATGAAGGATCAATCTCTGAGAGCATTTCAGCGATTGGAATAATATAAGTACGATAGGCATTCATTATCATATCCATATCTCTAGGATAATTTAAGAAGCCATAATCGACTAAGGCTATTTTAAGTGGATCACTATTTTGTAGGGATATGCTTCCACGGCTGCTTGGTAATAGATTAATAAAGGAAATATTGAAACGGTCGTTTCTTATTTCACCGATTAGTTGTACACCTCTATGCTGAGAAGGTGTGTAATCAGGAAGGGGAAGAAAGGCTCCGCCATTATATAAGGCATTTCTGTCCATACGTGCTTCCACCAGGTCGGAGGGATTGATGGAAAAAGATGCAGAATGAATCGTATGGTTGTTCATATGCTTTCCAACATTAGGATTATCGTATACAAGAGGTATTCCCATCTCCTCCAAATGATTGGCTGGACCAATCCCGGACAACATTAACAGTTGGGAATCATTGATGCCTGCACAAAGGATAACCCCTTTGTTAGATAACACTCGTTGTTGATAACCGTCCCGCAACATTTCTACGCCGATGGCTTCCTTCTCATCGTTAAATAAAATTCGCAAAACTGTGGTTTTCGTATAAACGGTTAATCTTCGGCCGTTTATACCCTGCCCCTCCGGAGTAATGATATCGGAAGAAAGGAAAGCAGTCGCAGAGCTTTCTCGGCTACCATCCGGTTTTTGATATAGCTGCCATTGATAAAAGGGTCCGATCGGCGTATTAGGGTCATTGTAATCTAGAATTGGAGGATACCCAGTTGCCTGAGTGATGGCATTTACAAACTTCTCTGTTACGGCCGGAATCTGTTCCGGAGCTTGACGGATGCCAACTCGTCCGTAATAGCCATGAAACTCTGGATGATAGGTTTGACCATGAAATTGTTCAATTCGGGTAAATTCATTCACTGCGGATCGTAAAGACCAAATAGGTCCGGCATAACGCTCCCATTCTCGAAAATAATCAGGTGAGGGTCTGACATATTGTTGCCCATTTATAGAGGAACCTCCGCCTAGAGTTCTGCCTGTACTCCAATTAAAGGATCGTTGGCCAGTATTTATCTCTGCAGCTGATCTACCCTGCCAAAAATATTGGGGGAAGTATCTCCAAATCTCTGTATAAGAAACTCGAATCGCCTCATCCTCGGTATTATTATCCCCTGCTTCCAATAAGAGAACTGAGAAGTTCTCATCATCGGTTAGCATTTTAGCCATAGTAGCTCCGGAGGGCCCACTTCCGATAACAATATAATCATATCGCTGATCCACGTCATTCATATTCAATATCACCATGCCATGCTCCTTATACAGTTGAATAGGGAAACATTTTTTTATATCTTATGTTCTCATTTATCGAATAATTCGTATTTGAAGTATCACTTATAAGATCCTGTAAAAGGCATAAAAACAATGCAAGCTATTCAATTGTTTAAAACCAAACAGTAAAATAGACCTATAGAACATGTATTGACACACATATTGTATTTGTGTATAATGTTAACACTACATATTGTGTTTCAAAACAAGCTTTGACTTCTCGTTGATAGCAAAGAAAGGCTATGTTAATGAGGATTTGGAAAGAATAATATGATATTTTAACATAGGGACGAAGAACGGAGGAGTGTCATGAAAATGATTTTATCGGAGGATTTTTTAAGTACATATCGTAATATAGAAACCCCATTATCAAATATAGGAGAATTTGTATATCTAAGGACCTATTCTAGATATTTAGTAGATAAGAAAAGAAGGGAAAATTGGTTTGAAACAGTACTTAGGACGACAGAATATAATATTCAACTAGGTACAAAGTTTAAGAAAAGACAGGGGCTTTCCATTGATCCTGAGCAGGAAAGAAAGGAAGCAGAACAATTATTTGATCATTTGTTTCATTTGAGAACCTTTACGTCAGGAAGGACACTCTACATGGGAGGAACTGAGGTCGTTAACCAATATCCTCTGTCCAATTATAACTGCTCCTTTACCAATATTTCAAAGCTACAGGATTTGGTAGATGTGTTTTATCTTCTTATGGTGGGTAGTGGAGTCGGTATACGTATTGACCGCAAGCTGATAGGCCAGCTACCAGCAGTGCGCCCCGTTACTTTAGAAGCCAGATATGACGCTACAATTCGGTCCAGACTTCCGAAATCAGCCATGGAGGATACTCAGCTTCTGATTGATCAGAAGGATCATACCACCGCTGTTATATTAGTAGGGGACAGTAAGGAGGGCTGGTGCTCTGCCCTGGAAACTTACTTTAAGATTCTCTCTCTTAAGGAATATGAAGCAATCACACGGGTTATTATTGATTATAGCTATGTTAGGCCAGAGGGTGAGAGGTTAAAACGATTCGGTGGTAGAGCTTCCGGTCACAAATCCATCCAGAGAATGTTTGAGAAAATGAATAAGGTATTCAATCGCAGTAACGGTCAGGGATTGGAAACAATCGATGTCCTAGATATTGCAACGATTATCAGTGAGAATGTGGTGTCTGGAGGCGTCAGACGAAGCGCTATGATGGTTATCTGTGATGAAGACGATGAAGAGGTTATCAATGCAAAGAGAAACATATATAAGGTTGTGGATGGTCAGTGGATTGAGGATCCAGAGATTTCCCACCGAAAGATGAGTAACAATTCCATCTTATATAAGCAGAGACCTTCTCTTGAGCGTATAAGAGAGATCATTAATTCCATTAAGGTGAACGGTGAGCCAGGATTTATTAATGGTACAGAAGCCTCAAGAAGAAAAGAGACCTTCGAGGGCTGTAATCCTTGTGGCGAGATTTTACTTCAGTCCAAGCAGTGTTGTAATCTGACCACGAATAATTTGCTGGCATTTACTGAGGGTGATTCTCTTAATGAGGAAAGATTACTGGAAGTACTTCGTCTTTCAACACGAGTTGCCATTCGCATGACCCTAGTGGAGGTTGAGCTGCCAGAGTGGAATGAAGTGATGCAGAGGGATCGAATCATTGGCATCTCCCTGACCGGAATGATGGATATGGTGAATAAGACGAATATGGATTATAAGGACTTGGCTATGCTTTTAGAGAGAATGCGTAACACGGTTCATGAGGAAGGCAGAAGCTACTGCAAGGAGCTTGGTATCGAGACACCGGAGCTGATGACAACGATAAAGCCAGAGGGAACCCTCTCGAATCTACCCAGTGTAAGCTCAGGTATTCATTATGCTCATTCCAATTATTATATAAGAAGAATACGAATTGCAGCAACGGATCCCTTGTTCAAATTAATTGAACACCAGCAAAGCTACCCGATTTATAATGAAAATGGGCAGGACGACACAAACTGTACGATTAAGGTTATTGAATTCCCGATTAAGGCTCCAGAGGGAAGGACAAAGTATGAGGTCGGTGCTATCGAACAGTTAGAGCTTTATAAGATGTCCATGGAGAAATGGTCAGACCATAATACTTCCATTACAATCCATGTCAGGGAGCATGAATGGGAAGATGTATCCCGATGGGTATATGAGAATTTTGATAGTGTTGTAGGAATTACCTTCCTACCTCTCATGGAAGAAACCTATCCTTTACTTCCTTTTGAATCCACTACGGAGGAAGATTATGCAGAGCGAATCAAGAGTATAAAGCCGATTGACTATGATATGCTGGCTAGATTCGATGATGATGAGGAGCATGATATTATTGATGTGGAATGTGCGACTGGAGCATGTCCAATCCGATAAGCGATTGAGAGGTTTATATCATTTAACGAATGCATAGATTAGAGGAATAAAAAGGTATAGAAATGGTATAGAAAAGCTATAGAAAAGGTATAGAAAAGCGGAAGGCTGTGTATATTTGCTTTTGACGTATGGTAGATACGTTAGGAGTAAATTACGCAGCCTTCCGTATTTAGACAAGAATACAAGAGAACAGTGCTGCATAATATGTGCTAAGGGAATCTTTTAGGAGTGAACTGCTTGTATAAATATGAGGTTATAGTGAAGGACAAAGTGTTAAAGCAGGATATGTATTATAAGAATCAGATTGTCATGACTTATACTATAAAGTATCCTCAATTTGTTTCTGCCTATTTTGGAACATTTATGGATAAATTGAATGCCTTCTATCGTACCAAAGCCTCCATGTATGAAAAAACCAATATAAAAAACCTGTTTCAGATGGCTGCCGTGGAGTATGAATATTCCATTGCAAATGACTATCCAATTAGGCAGTTTGAAGCTTATACCGATTATCAAGTTACCTTTAATCAAAACTGTGCTCTTAGTCTTTATTTTGATCAGTATGAGTATGCCGGGGGTGCTCATGGGTTAACCGTTCGTAGCTCGGATACCTGGAACTTACAAAGAAGCAGAAAAATAGAGCTGCAAGATGTCATTGTGCAACAAAACAACCTTAGAGAATATCTAGCCAATATCATCATTGCTGAGATTGAACGAAGCAATGAGGAGGGTAATTCGATCTATTTTGATGATCCTAATACGTTGGTAAATGAAAATCTTAAATTGAATAACTTTTATCTAACGGAAGAAGGAGTGGTAATTTATTTCCAGCAATATGATATTGCACCTTACGCTAGCGGCCTACCAACCTTCTTGATTCCCTATTCCTCGGGAATCGCGGTTATTCCTTCCTGCTGTTACTAATCTACATATAGATCATAAATATATTCATAGTAAGTATAAGCCAAACAATTAGAGTAATAATAAAACCCCTTGTGCTAGACAGCTCTGTCCAGTATAAGGGGTTTGTGTTATAGAAGATAATGGGCTACTTCGTTCGTATCTTCCCGATAGGTATAGCATTCAGGTTTTACTTCTTCCAGGTACCGGGAGAAAATAACAATAGCATAGGGAATATCTCTAGCCTTCCGACGAGCATATTAAACATCATGACAAATTTGGAAAGAATAGAAAAGTCACCATAATTACCCATAGGACCTACAAGTTCAAGTCCAGGACCTATATTATTAATTGTTGCTGCTACGGCTGTAAAATTGGTAGTAAAATCAAAATTATCTAAGGAGATCAAGAGAACCGAGGTGGCAAAGATGAAGATGTAAGTGACAAAAAATACATTAATGGAGCGGAGCGTTTCATGCTCTACTTTTTTGCCATCGATTTTAATCACCTTAACACTCCGTTTGTGAATCAGGTAGGACAATTCCTTAGCTATAGTTTTGAATAATAGTACAATTCGTGATACTTTAATTCCCCCACCGGTACTACCGGCGCAGGCACCGACAAACATCAGGATTACTAGGATTGTTTTCGAGAAGGAAGGCCAATAATTAAAATCCAGAGTTGAATATCCGGTCGTTGTTATAATGGAGGAAACTTGAAAGGCCGCATGATGGAGGGCAGGAAAGAAACCCTTAAAACCACCAACATTAAATGCAATAAGTAAAGCGGAGGTGGCAACGATAATTCCGTACCATCGAAGCTCTTCGCTTTTGAGAGCAATTTTAAATTTCTTAAATAACAATAGAAAATAGATATTAAAGTTAACACCAAATAAAAACATAAAAACGGTTATAACATTCTGTAGGTATGGTGAATAGGATTCAATGCTATTGTTTTTAATTGCCAAACCTCCTGTGCCTGCCGTACCAAAGGTGATGGTCAAAGCATCGAAAAGAGGCATTTTTCCGACCAACAGTAGAAGAATCTGTAATACAGTCATGCCAAGGTAGATAGCGTATAAGAGCATAGAGGAGGTTCTAATCTTAGGAACTAGTTTTCCTACGGAAGGCCCCGGACTTTCTGCTCTTAGTATATGAAGACTTTCTCCTCCAGCCATGGGTAGAATAGCAAGAAGAAATACTAGAACACCCATGCCGCCGATCCAATGAGTAAAGCTTCTCCAGAATAGCATACTGTAGGGAAGGGCTTCGATATCACTTAAGATACTGGAGCCAGTGGTTGTAAAGCCGGATATTACTTCAAATAAAGCATTCACATAGCTTGGAATTGCACCACTGATATAGAAGGGAAGAGCGCCCATAATACTCATTACGATCCAGCCCAAAGCAACTGCGATAAAGCCTTCCTTAGCAAAAAAGACTTTGTTTTTAGGCTTTAATCGTGACAATGGAATACCAATAAGCAAACATATCCCGATTGTTATTAGAAAGGAATAGCCATGGGCTTCCTTATATATCATGGCGACTATAGTGGGTAGAAGCATGAATGCTGCTTCAAAAATAAGAATCCAGCCTATGATATGTAAAATAAATTTCTTATTCATAATTACTCCTTAATATCATAGTAAAATATCATTTAAATCATTCAACCCCTGGATCGTGGTTACGATGATTACAGTATCCCCAATTTGTATAAAATCCTGTCCATTCGGTATGATGATTTTGCCTTTGCGGTTTATGCAGGCAACTAAAAGGTTGCTCTTGATTTTTAACTTCTCTAAAGAGATACCGATAAGTTTTGAATTGTTACGAACATAAAACTCCAGAGCTTCCACTTTGTTATTGACAATTTTATATAGGGTTTCTACATTACTCCCTTTCGAATTCTGCATGGCTCTGACATGCTGAATAATACGGTCCGTTGTTATATATTTTGGATTTACAAGGGTTCCAAGATGCATTTCGCCTATAATATCATCATAGGTAAGTCTGGTAATCTTGGTAAATACTTTAGCTCTTCCCTTCTTCTGTGCATAAAGAGATAAGAGAATATTTTCTTCGTCCATATTGGTTAGGCAAGCGATGGCATCCATATTTTCTAACCCTTCCTCTAGAAGAAGATTATTGTCCGTTGCATTCGCATTAATAATCAAAGCTTCTGGTAGTAAATCGCTGAGCTGTTCACAGCGCTCCCGGTTTTGTTCGATGATTTTAATCTTTATATCCGTACCGATCAGCTTTTGCGCTAGATAAACAGCAATTCGGCCTCCGCCAATCAGCATAACGTTCTTGATATGGCTTATGGGGCCTCCGACTTTTTGAAAGAAATCAAAAGCGGAACGAGGAGAGGTTATGATCGAGATAAGATCATTACCATGTAAAGTGAAATCACCGGAGGGTATGAATACTTCATCTCCTCGTTCAACAGAACAGACGAGGATTTTACTCTTTATATGAGAGTTTATATTCAGTATTTTCATACCATCTAGTAAAGAGTTCGGAGGGATCTGAAATTTAAGCAAGTCCACCTTGCCCTTAGCGAAGCTGTCTATTTTTATGGCAGAGGGAAGCCTTATGATGCGGCTCATTTCAATCGCAGCTTCCGATTCGGGATTTATCGTCATGGAGAGACCGGTTTCCTCCTTAATAAATCTAATTTCATCATTGTATTCTGGATTTCGTACCCGTGCTATGGTATGACAATCACCAGCTTTTTTCGCAATCAGGCAGCAGAGTAGATTTAACTCATCCGAACCTGTGACGGCAATTAATAGTTCGGCATCTTCGATTCCCGCCTCCTGAAGAATAGCAAAGCTAGCACCATTTCCTACGACGCCTAATACATCTAGGGTTTCGGTCACATAGTTTATCGAGGATGACTTATTATCAACAACAACAATATCATGTCCTTCTTGGTCAAGCTGTTCGGCTAGTGCTGTTCCAACCTTTCCACAACCAACAATAATTATTCTCATGTATTACAAACCTAACCTTTCTTTTTGTAAAATAGATAATCAAGTAATATATCTTGGAATTAACTAGTCAATTAACAAATCCAATACTTGGGGAAAGCCTTATCTTATATTAGTCAATTATAGCATGTCGAAATTTTTATGCCACTGTAATTTTTAAGAAAACTGATAGGAATAAGTAACTAATGGCGCATATGGATGCGATCCTACGGTATCAAGATCACTGTTGTAAGTAAAAAGTGCCTGTTATTTAGGCGATAGTACGACCTGGATAACAGACACTTTGCTTCATCTTATTACGTTAAATGAATAGTAATCGGCTAAGTAAGTCCGAAAGTTATTGACCTCCAGGACCACTACGGCTTGGCGAATCATCGGGAACCTGAGCATGGGTATTCTTCGTGGAATTGCTCGTCTGGTTTTTGCTGGTGCTACTAGTAGTGTTCCTTGATGAATTATTGTTATTCTTGAAATTATTATTCTTATTTTTAGCCATAGTTATCTCCTTTCCTAGTAATACAGATGGAATGTTTCATCCTTATTATAGCTAGAAAGGCGGATATTATTCAAAATGTTTTGAAACGATTAGTCAATGGTTAAAGAACCCATTGTAAAACGCTTTAAACCACTGTTGTGAATTTTATAGTCATGCTTCGATAAGATGGTTGTAGTATATTTCTCTTGGAATGCAGTTTCCTCAGCCTGTGTAATGGCAGTTTCAACAGCCTGGTCATAGCTTTCGGTAGAGTTGTTGTCCAGCATTCTTACGATATAATAGCCCTTCTCGTCCTCAAAAATATCACTTACGGAATCATTTTCTAGACCTTTAGCCCAGGCTCTGAATTCCTCGGAAAAATCAGCGTAATTTGTCTCTTTTTCGGTATCCTCTAAGATGTTGGTAGTATTATGACTTAATTCCTTTTCGTCCTCCGCTATTAGAGTAGACCAGTCTTCTGTATCTTTTGCTTTGTCATATTGTGCCTGAATTTTGTCATAGGCTGCTTTCTTGGAAGCGTCATCCATAGCCACTGATGTACCGGCATCATCGGTAGTTTGTGTGGAAATGAACAAATACTCAAAGTCATACTGTCTATATTCATCCTTTGCAACTCCAGCGGTAATCGCATCAGCATCTACGCCGAGCGTATCGATGATATCTTCTTTATAACGTCTAATTAAGGCAGCTTTACCTAGATTCTCTTTCAGGTATTCTGCTGTAAAGCCATTTTCTTTAATTTGCTCGGTAGATAACCCCTGTTCATAAAGAATTCCAGTGATGTCTTCCTCAATCTGTTTATTTTCCTCTTCCGTTAATGTATAACCTGCAGCCACTGCTTCCGAATACATAATCTCAGTGTAAATCGCAGTGTTTACTGCGTCTAGTTTTGCTGTTTCTCTTATGGTTTGTCCATTTGAACCGGCCTGATCCCAATAGCTTGCACCAAAGCTAGCATAATACTGGTCAAAGGTGTCATAATAGGATTCTACATTATAGAAGTAATATGTTAAGTCATCCAGATGATACTTTTCGTCATCTAACGTGATAATTGGTCTTTCGTATAGCTGATCAAATAAAATCGCAAGGATCAAGAAGACCCCCAATACTACCGAAGGAATAATCCATAACTTGGGATTCGCTTTTTTTTCAACTTTTTTGACCTCTTGTGGCCCCTTTAACGTTCTCTTAGATTTATTCACCCTACTTACCTCCATATAATTTACATTATTTTTCTCTCTAATCTCTCCAAGCTTATTTTAAACATTTCCATACATAAGTCAATAGAAAGCTCCAAGTTCACAAAATATACAAATATACTTAGGAACACATCACCAATTATATCAAAAAAGCATGAAACTTTCAAATAAAACTTCATCTAACCAAAAGAAAATCCCCAAAATATAGAAGATAATTTTGACACTATGAAAGTGCCTGTGGTATACTCTATATCAATATATACGATATGTAATTCCATTTGGGAGATATATAATACACTATAAAAGGTAGGGATGTAATCATGGGTTCAATTCAAAATAAAGCCATACAAATCATGGATGAGGTTAATAAAGTTGTGATGGGGAAACGGATTATCATAGGAAAGGTATTAACGGCCATATTAGCAAAGGGCCATATCTTATTAGAAGACAATCCAGGAGTTGGAAAGACCACGCTAGCTCTGGCGTTCTCCAGAGCGATGGCCTTGGATTATCATAGGCTTCAATTCACCCCAGATGTCCTACCTACGGATGTTGTGGGGTTTCATCTGCTTAATAAAGACGGAGATAGCTATCAGTATAAGCCTGGAGCTATTATGTGTAATCTCTTTCTAGCGGATGAGATCAACCGAACCTCTCCGAAAACACAATCATCCTTGCTGGAGGTGATGGAAGAAGGGAAGGTTACGGTAGACAGTGTCACCAGAGAGGTACCGAAACCCTTCGTGGTTATCGCAACCCAAAACCCAATCGGCTCCATTGGAACCCAGATGTTACCCGAATCCCAGTTGGATCGGTTTATGGTCCGCTTAACTATGGGATATCCTGATATGAAAAGTGAGATAGGAATTCTAAAGGAAAGGCAGAACAGCAATCCTCTGGAAAAGGTAGTACAAATCGTTGATATAAATGAGATACAGCTTATGCAGGCCATGGTGGAGGATGTATATGTTCATGATTCCATATATGAATATATAACACTGCTGGTACAGCAGACCAGAGAGCATGCGTTGATTGAGTTGGGAATCAGTCCCAGAGGCTCTCTGGCTCTTATGAATATGGTTAAGGCAACCGCCTTCCTCAGTGGCAGGGATTATGTTGTGCCGGGAGATGTCCAGTACATTTTTAAGGATGTAGCTGCTCACAGGATGATATTAAAGCCGAAAGCAAGAGTAAACAATGTAACGGTGGACAACCTGTTGGATGATATACTACGTATGGTACATCCGCCAAAGATAATTGCTAAGAATTCATAATCTGAAAGAACATTGATTTTACTTTATGTTCACAGTGTTAGACAGAATGGGGAATATTCATGATACAGAACAAACTTAGATATTTGGCATTGTTGGCTGTGATTGGCCTTCTTTCTATACTATATAACGAATATTTCATGGGAATGCTTTTCCTCACCGTAGTAATCCTTCCTTTTGTGATGTTCGGACTTCTATGCTATCTATATGGTATGATAACGGTTGCTTTAGATACGACCGTTCACGTAGCCAATAAGGGTGAAACCATACCTTTAACCATTCATCTAAATAATCCGACGATAATCCCTATTTCGAATATAGTAATTAGCTTAACCTATAAAAACTCCTTCTCTGGTAAGAAATATAAGAGAGAGTTTATGGTTTCTCTGGATCAAAGAACAAAAACAATCGTTACCTGTAACATTCTATCCGAGCATGTAGGAAATCTGGTGATCTCTCTAAATAAAGTTAGGATTTATGATTATCTGAAGCTTTTTTCCTTGAGTAGAAAACAAAATAGTGAAGTAAAGGTGGCCATACTACCGAAAATTCATGAATTAGTCGAGGAAAACCTGACGAACCGAGCCAAAACACAGGTGGAAAGCGATTATTTTTCATCTGTTCGAGGCGGGGATGACCCTTCTGAAGTGTTTACCATTCGAGAGTATCGTGAAGGCGACCGGCCGACCAGAATACATTGGAAGCTTAGTAGAAAACAAGATCAGTTGATGATTAAGGAATTCAGCGATCCTATTAACTGTTCGATCCTTATATTTATCAACCTTTCTAATGATAAGGAACAAGATGCCTTGGCATTTATGGATGTTCTTCTGGAAAGTGCCTTGTCCATATCCTATTCCCTCTTATTACAAGGGCAAATTCATTATATCTCTTGGTTTGATGAAAATCATGGGAGTTGTAGAAGAGTACGTGTCGTACAGGAAAAGGATTTATATGAGGCGGTTGATGGTTTACTGCAATCGGTGCCCTATAAGGCGAGTACGAATTCCATGACAGCTTATCTGGCAGAGTATCCAAATGACCAATATACGGATTTGCTCTATATAACTGGTGATGTGACAGAGCCACAGCTGGATACCTTAGCCATGATTAGATCCAATGTAAGACAGATCATTTATGTATCTGATTCTAGTGAAGCTACAGAGTTCGAGAGTGGAAAAACAAATATAATTCATCCAGTCACGGAGGATATCTTAAAAAAGATTTCCGAACGAGGGATTGGACTTCAATCAGTAAATAGGAGTAACCTTGGAATGCATCTAGAGGCTTAATGTTAGTTTGATAAGGTGGTAATGTATGAGCCATAAAATAAAAGACGGTATTGTCATAGATAGTACGATTTATATGATGGACGGAAAAAGAAAAGGGTTTCCTATCTTTATGAGATTGATGCAATTACTTTTTCTTGTCTGTGGAAGTTATAGTATAATCTCAATATTTATAGAATCCTTTTTTCTACCGGTTAGGGTATCTCATATTCAGATGGCAGTGCTACTATCCTCTCTCCTGATTTTTGTACTGTTTCTTTATCCTGCCTTTGATTGGATAAAACTAGGGACGGCTGCTACTGTATATCTTCTCGTAATACGCAGATTTATTGAACCGCTTAAGAATGGCTTCTATGTGTTGGAAAATTCGATTCTTGATCAGACCGGTGACTATTATAAAATCTCCATCATTAAGTATAAAGCACAATATTCCACAGCGGAGGAAGATCTTACCTTACTTATCATTATGATAATAATACCTCTCATATCGTTATTGGCATATTCCTTAATTCGGTGTAGGTGGATCAATACAACTAATATTGTAACAATACTTCCAGTAGCAGCAAGCTTTGCAGTTGGTATAACGCCCTCGGAGGGGTATCTGCTTACTTATTTGTTAACAATTATTTTTATATCTCGTTCCTATGGATTGGGTAGGGTCAGCTCCTATAAGGAGCAGAAATTTATGGTTCACAGGATCAATAGTCGGGCTGCTCTGGTGCTGAGTTTGATTACCCTAGTTATATTTCTTATGACAAAGCTGGTGATATCGGAAGACCATTACGAAGAGGTCGCTAAAATAAGGGAGACTAAGGTTGAACTTCAGGACTTTATGATGAACTTTTCCCTGGAGGATGTACAAGATCGTATTAACGATATAACCTGGCTACCAAAGAAAAGTAATGTCGGTGCGGGTGGACTGAATTCTGGAAAGCTTGGAACTGTGGACTCAGTAAGTTTTGCAGAAACAGAACAGCTTAAGCTGATTGCACCCCTAAAGTCAGTTTCGGAAGGAATGTACCTGAAAGGATATGTCGGTAGTGTCTACACCGGGGATAGTTGGAAGGGGCATAGTAAAGCGACAGAGAAGAAGTATGAAAAGTTAATAGAAGCTTATCAAGAAGATCGCTTTGAGCCAGTCAATCAGACGGTTTCTCTACTAAAGCAGATAGGGGAATTAAAGAAAGAAAGACCTTATTGGATTACTCCAAATACGGAGGATATATATCAGCAGACCTTTGAATTCATGAAGGGTACCATTCAAATAGAATATAAGGATGCAAATAAAAAATATATTTACGCTCCTTATTTTACGAGTTTTGATACCTCCGACTCCGCTAGGTATGAGCAAGATCTGTATGCTGCCCCTAGATTAAAAGAAGAGGAATATGTCTTCGATTATTATTTTAACCTTAATATCAAGGAGGAGCTGTCAGAGTATCTTAAGTTGTATCAGGAATCTCTAGGTGAGCTCTCAGAGACCGAACGAGTGTATCGTAGATATGTTAATGATGTTTATACACAGCTACCGAAAGAAGGATTAAACCGATTAAAAGAGGAGTTTAACCGGGAAAAGATCGGTGTCCGAGTGGATAATATTCAAAAAGCGGTATCCTATATCAAGGATTATCTAAACAATAACACCAGCTATACGCTATCCCCAGGTAAGCTTCCCAAGGACAAGGATTTTGTTGAGTATTTTCTATATGAGAATAAAATAGGTTATTGTTCCCACTATGCTTCTGCTGGTGTCATGATGCTACGAGCTATGGGCTATCCTGCGAGGTATGTTGAGGGATATGTGGTTACTGCGTCCGATGTAATATATACAAGCCAGCTTCGAGACCAGAAAGTAACAGTATATAGTGACCAACAGGATTATGAGTCGTACGAAACACAGGTGGAAGTATCGATAAAGGATTACAGCGCCCATGCTTGGGTGGAAATCTATATGGATGGGTTTGGATGGTTTCCTGTGGAGCTCACACCAAGCGCAGGCTTAGATAACACGGAAGAAATGATTGGAGATGTGGGAGGAGTTAGTGAGGAAATTACGAGAGACGAAGAATCTCTTATTACACCAACCCCAGAGCCGGTGGAACCGACAGAAGCACCTCAAGAACCTGAAAAAGCTGAGGATGAGGTGGAACCCAAGGACGAGAAAGATAAGCAGGAGCAGGAGAATTCGCTGGATTCTGGGAAACGAGAGGATTCCTCTCGCGGATTCCTGTATCTTATCGCTGGCTTTGTTATCCTATTAACGGGTATTTTAGTTGCTCTTATGCTTGCGCATCGAAGAAAAAGATTAGTTCATAGGGTTAATTATAATAAGAAAGCAATATTAATATATAAGGAAATGGAACGCTTATTTATCTATTTAAATGCATTACCAAAGAAAAGCCGTTGTCTAGAAGATCATCTGGAATATGTCCGAACTAATTGCCCATATATTGATGGTGAAGACTTTGGTACGGTAATCGAAACCGTAAAGAAAGCAAGATTTGGAAGAAGCATTATCAGTAGCAAAGAATTAGAACAGGTGGAGTCCTTCTATAAGGAGCTTTCCGCTAAGGTTGATCGGAAGCTATCACCAATCAAGCGAATCTTGTTAAGAATCATACCAAGGTAATAAAGCAAAGGAAAATACTTCTTACTTACTGCTATTTATGTTACAATAAAAGTGAAAAAATCAATAAAATATAATAGAACCAGATGACCAAAAAATATATACAATACAAATACAGAATGGGGTGTGTTGTTATGAACAGTATTATTACAATCAGCAGACAATATGGAAGCGGAGGAAGAGAAATCGGAGCAAAGCTTGCAGAAAAGCTTGGAGTTCCTTTTTACGACAATGAATTGATCACCAGGGCGGCAAAGGAAAGTGGATTTTCTAAGGCGGCATTTGAAAATGTAGAAAAGAAGGCTACAAATAGTCTTCTATATTCGATTGCAATGGGGATGAATGCTTATGGAAATCAGGACATTGGTTTTGCCCATTTGTCACTCGATGACCAGATATATCTAGCACAATCCAATGTGATCCGGAAAGTTGCTACGGAAGGCCCCTGTATCATAGTTGGAAGATGTGCCGACTATATCCTTAGGGAGTTTGATAATGTAGTTAATATATTTATTTGGGCAGATTTAAAGTTTCGGAAGGAAAGAGCGGTACGGTTGTATCAGTTACCGGATAAAAATGCAGAGGAACAGATATTAAAAACGGATAAGCGTAGGGCGAATTACTACAATTATCATGCTAGTGATAAATGGGGACGAGTAGAAAACTATCATCTCTCAATTAAGTCTGATTATGCGGGAATAGAATCATCCGTTGATTTAATCGCAGATTTTGTAGGCTTTGGAGAAAGGGGTCCAACGGAATAAAATGAAGTGGATGGATAAATTAAATAAAAAATACATGCAGATATCACTGTATGTCATAATCACTGCTGTAATAATCTATTGTCTGTCATTGATAGCGAACAATATACCATTGCTTACAAGAAAGCTTCTGGATGGCTTGAGCTGGTTCCTTGGAGTAATTAAGCCAGTCATCCTAGGCTTTGTGTTTGCATATTTAATGGATCCTATCGTATGTTTTTTTGAACGGAAGATTAAAAACAATAAGTTATTTCGGAAACTTCAAAGACCCAGGACATTGGCGTCCTTCATCTCAGTTGTTATACTAATGGCTGCTGTCGTGGGTCTAATCTCGATATTGGTGTTCAGTTTAACAGATCAGATCCGGCTTGCAAATTTTGATGATGTTATCAAACTTGGAGAGGAATTTATGGCCAGCTTGAAAGCCTTCTACCTATCAGTACTGGATAAGATGGGAGAACTGGATATTCAATCCGAGGAGTTAGAGGAATATGTAAGGAATGCCACGCAGTTTGTTATGGAGTCTCTAATGAATTTTGCAGAGGGAACCGTTGCATCCATCACAAACATTTCCAGCTATATGACAACGATAATCTTCAGTTTTATTATCGGGTTTTATTTTATTATTGATGGAAGAATGATTATGGATTATATGAATAAAGTTGTGCAGGCATTGTTTTCAGACCGTGTTAGGGGGAAGATTCATAGCACAATGAGTGATATTGACCAGGTTTTCTCCGGCTATATCAGAGGACAATTAACGGATGCCTTTGTTATGATGATATTAATCAGTCTGGTGCTATCCGCGACTGGAGTAAAATTTGCGATTGTCATCGGTATCTTTGCAGGAATAGGAAATCTCATACCATATTTTGGACCTATCGTAGCTTATTTCAGTACAACCCTAGTTTGCCTTATAAATGGTGATATAAAAATCCTAATCGTGTCTATGTTAGCCTTGGTCGTAATACAGTTTATTGATGGCAACTTTATAGGTCCAAAGCTTCTAAGCAAGTCGATCCAGATCCACCCCCTAATCATTATTATATCGCTGATCTTCGGGAGCGCCATTGGTGGATTTATGGGCATGCTTTTAGCAGTGCCGTTTGGAGCCTATATTAAGTTGGTTTTTGTGCGATTTGTTGACCACAGGGCGCTTCGGAGGAAGGAACTGATAAGGTCTTCCGCCGTAGAGAGTAAACAAGAGTCAAATAAGCATAATCTTAAGTAATTGTAAGAAAAACGTAAGGAAAAATTTATCATTATTTAATAATTATAGTGTAGCATTGTATGGAAAGCTTTCATATGGCTTAGTCTGGGAAGGTGCAATCATGAAAAATATGGATGAAAATATCATAGAGCTCAAAAATGTTAAAAAGGTTTACCGGATGGGTAAAGAGCGGATCAATGCAGTAGATGATGTCAGCTTTTCCATAAAGAGAGGTGAATTCTGTTGTCTTTATGGTGCTTCCGGCTCCGGTAAATCCACATTACTTAACTTAATGGCAGGAATTGAGAAGATTACCTCAGGGCAGATCATCATTAAGGGACATATTGTACATAAAATGAATGAAAAAAATCTGGCGAAGTTCCGTCAAAACAACTTGGGATTTGTATTCCAATCCTATAACCTTCTTAATTCCATGACGGCGTTGGAAAATGTGGAATTACCCTTGGTTTTTAAGCATATTACCACCAGGAAGAGAAAGAAGCTGGCCAAGGATATGCTCATAAAGGTAGGGCTGGGACCAAGACTGCGGCATAAGCCAAAGGAAATGAGTGGAGGACAACAGCAGAGGGTAGGTATTGCTAGAGCCTTTGTCAGCAATCCTGAGATTGTATTTGCTGATGAACCTACCGGTAATCTGGACTCAAAAACCTCGAGAGAAGTAATGAACTTAATCAAGGAGATGGCCAATGCAAAAAATCAAACGATTGTTATGGTAACCCATGATAAGGAATTGACGCAATATGCAGATCGGATTATCCACATCTTTGACGGGAAGATTGAAGAAATCGAATATGTACACAAGGAAGCAGTACCTGAGGATAAAGAAGAGCAGATGGAGGGTATATCGTAAATCTGAGTATAACAGCTATTTAATTCTAAATTAATAAAGGAAGTTGAGGGAAGCGGGAATGAGGATGAAAAGAATATTAATCACAGTGTTAACTCTGGCACTGCTGACAACGGGAATGTTTACGAGTGATAGGATGGCGCAAGCGGAGACAGATCAGATCGTAGAGTTTACAGAAAGTGGTATGGAACTGGAAGTCAAGGCTGGACAAAACAATTCAGTTAGATTACCGATTATAACAAACGGTATATACATTGATAAACCGGTGGTGTCGATCGTAGATAATAATGCCGATTCACCCTTTATAATATCGAAACCGACTATGATTGCCGAGAATAATTTGCCGGTAATTATGTTGACAAATGCTTTGACCGTATATGTAGATGTTAATATTAGAGTGAAAGAGACTGCTGCGATAGGAACCTATCCATTAACCTTAAAAGTAACTGGCGAATCTGCCTTCGATTTATCTCCGGTAGAAAGTACATTGGAGTTCAAATTGAAGATTCTTGAGGAAAAGGCGCCGGCTCAGATGACGATACGTAATGTGACCTATCAGAATGTTATGCCTGGTAACGATACGATGCTGAGCTTCGTTATTAAAAATGAAGGTGATATTACAGCTAGGAATACCTTCTTGAATATTGGCTATGGAGAAACTGGAATAATTAACAAGTATACAGCCACCAATGTGAAGATAGGAGATCTCGCTGCAGGAAAAGAACAATTAGTTAACCTGCCGATTTCAGTATTAACTTCAGCAACAGAAGGAAAGAAAACCCTACCTGTTAGTTTTACATATAAAGACATTGACGGTAAAGAAACGAAATCCGTTTATAACATTTATGTTGATATAGAGACCAACAAGAAGGCCCCAAATCTAGATATTGAAAACGTTACTTATCCGGATGGACTGAAAGCAGGAGATGAATTCATATTAAAGGCAACCCTTCGTAATTTTGGGGAAGCAAAGGCTGTGAAAGTAAACGTTTCCGTAGATGAAACAGAAACAACCGGATTTATAAAGAATTATTTGACGGATGCCATCGCGACGAACGATATTAAGTCAGATGGTAGTGTGAAGGTCGAGATTCCCCTTGTTGTCTCTAAGGATGCAGCGGGAGATTTGAATAAGTTGGTTCTAAAGTTTGAGTATCAGGATGGCTTAAGCGTTCCTTATACTAAGAAAAAAGTTCTTTATGTTCAAGTTGTTACACCGGATTCTGCCAAGGAGAATATCATTATCAACAACGTAAACCAGAGTCCTGCACGTCCAGTAGCAGGAGAGCGACTGGATGTTACCTTTGATTTTGAAAACAAGGGCTCCATTGATATAACAGAATTAAAGATAAGTTTGTCGGATCTCACCGGAAGCACCTTTATACCAGTGGAATCGAAGCCTTATATCTACATAAGTAAG
The DNA here is from genome assembly GCA_964391115.1 of uncultured Herbinix sp. Taxonomy (GTDB): domain Bacteria; phylum Bacillota; class Clostridia; order Lachnospirales; family Lachnospiraceae; genus Mobilitalea. The sequence goes on from CAYMLE010000004.1 coordinate 21,887, forward strand.
GTGGCTGCAGGTGAAGTGAAGAAGATTACGATACCGTTAACGGTATCGAAAAACATTCCAGAGGGATTGAACGCATTAAAGATAAAGTACGAATATACCGGTGGTGGAGATACGATAGATATCCCTATTCTGAATGTACAGAATGATCTGGGAAGTATTAGTAAGCCGAAACTGATTGTTAGCAAATATGAAGCAGATGTAGAGGAACTTAGAGCAGGCTCTACCTTTAACTTTACCTTTGAGCTTCGCAATACTCACTCCTCCGTATCCGCTCAAAATATCACCGTTAAAGTGGCTTCCTCCGCCCAGGGACAATCGGGGCAGACTGAGGTGTTCAGCGTTACCCAGGGTAGTAACAGTTTCTTTATTAGTAAGATTGGTGCTGGTGAAACAATCCAGAACACATTAGAATTAAAGATTCGATCCGATGCTGCCACAGCGACATATCCGATTTATATTATTATGGAGTATGAATATGATGGCATAGAGCCGAACCCGGCAACAGGAGAAATCGGAGAAACGAAATCCGAAGAGTTATCTCTTCAGGTGGTTGAAAATTCTAGACCAGTCGTGGATTATGTTAATGTCTATTCCTGGGATGGCAATGTCAGCGTAGGCAATCCTGCTACCATAGCCTTTGAGTTTTATAATATGGGTAAATCCGTATTAAATAATGTCATCGCAACCGTAGAAGGCGATTTTACTAATTCCTCAGGCAACATGTACTTTATGGGAAATGTACCTGCTGGGGATCGCTCCTATGCCGAATTTGAAGTTATTCCTAACATTGAGGGCATGGCGCAGGGAATTGTAAAAATAACCTTTGAAGATAGTAATGGTGAAGAAGTAGAGTATTCCAAGGAATTTGAAGCTATGGTAATGGGAACACCCATATTTGAACCAGGCGATATGGGGGATGGGGGAGTAGATGTATTTAACCCTATGGAACCAACACCGAAGAAGGAGATTCTTCCGATGTGGTTATTCATCATAATCCAGATTGTTATCTTCCTTGCCTTTATTCCGATAACAAGAAAAATAATCATTACAATTTACCGAAATAAGCTTAGAAAAAAGGAAGAAGAAAACTATTAAAGGTCTGGCTTTTGGTCATAAGAATGGGAGGATTATATGAGTGAAATCATGTTTGATATAAAAAGCAAGGAATTCGAGGTAGCCTTAATGAAGGAAAGTGATACTCAAGTTATGAGTACTAGAAATGCCGCTACCACAAATGCAACCATTACAAACGTTGGTGTGTCAGAGAATGCCGCTACCAATTCCGAAGTCGATGATGCCGCCCTACAAGAAGAGATGGCGGCTAACGACGCAACAGCAACAGATGGCATCGCATCGGAGGAGGCAATCGATGGTATGACAGAGGAAGGTATGCCAGAGGAAGGTGTGCCAGAAGATGTAGTAACCGATGGAATGGTTGAAGGAGAGATTATAGTAGACGATCCAATGATGCCCATTATGGATGGGGGCATGGATGGCGATTTCTCATTTGATGAGGGAATGTATATGGATCCGTCCATGGAGACCATGACAGAGGCAAAGGATCCTTTGCTATCCTCTTGGCCCTACGTTATCGGAATATCAGCAGCAGTATTGGCTGTGAGTGTATTCTTAGGAGTTTTATTAGCCCGTAGAAAAATCAAAAAAGGGATTGAGCTTTATGAGGATTAGTGATCTGATAAAGATGGGGATAAGAAATTTAACCCGTAGAAAAGCCAGAACGGTACTGACTGTATTGGGTGTGGTAATCGGCGCGATGTGTATTATTATCATGCAATCCATAGGACACGGAATGGATTATAATTATAAGAAGCAGGTCGAGGAACATGGTAGTCTTACCACAATCACAGTACATACCTGGGGCGATATTTATGACCAAGATGGTAACTGGGCTGGAAATCAGGAACAAGAGCTGAACGATACTCTGGTAGAGCAGATTAGAGCGATGGATTATGTCAGAGCTGTTACACCAATTATTCAGATGAATGCTACTCTTTTCTCGGGAAAGTACCAGGGTCATACCTACATTACAGCGATGGAAAAGAGTGCCTTTGAAGCCTTTGAATTTCCTACTTTAGCTTCCGGAGCATATCCAAATGATGAGGATAATACAGCCATTGTTTTTGGGTTTAACCAACCCTACGAGTTCTATGATCCGACTTCTCGTTTTTGGACTCCGGTTCAGGTTGATGTTTTAACGGATAAGATTGTTCTAAAGTTTCAAAACTATCCGGTCAATGAACGGAAGAAAGAGTTTAGTCTCCCTCTAAATAATATTGTTAAGATGGAAGAGACAAAGTCGGAGTTTGATTATAATACTTACATGGATCTGGATTATTTCAAGGAAATATACTTAAAGTACTGTAATACCCTATCGCTTGATAATCGAAAAAAAGCCTTGGAGGAGATAAACAAATACCAGCAGATCCAATTAAATGTTGATAGTATTAAACATGTGGAAGAGGTTCAGGATAAAATCAAGGAATTGGGTTTTCAATCCTATAGCATGATGGAGTCTCTGAAGCCAATGATTAAAGCCTCTGAGACCTTACGAATTATTCTATCGTTCCTTGCAGCGGTTTCCATGTTTGTATCGGCTATTAGTATAGCGAATACCATGGTCATGTCTATCTATGAGAGAACGAAGGAAATCGGAATTATGAAGGTGCTGGGTTGTGTGATCCGGGATATTCGAAAGTTGTTTTTATTCGAAGCCGGAATGATCGGTATGTTCGGTGGATTAGTTGGGATTATCTTGAGCTATATCGCATCCTTCCTGATTAATAAATACGGGCAACCGCTATTCGGTGCATTGATGGCCGGAGGTAATACGGGTAATGTGGAAGTGGCAAGTACCTTTTCCATAATCCCAATTAGTCTTCCATTTTTAGCGATGGGAATTTCCATCGGAGTGGGACTATTGTCTGGCTATTTTCCAGCCAGAAGAGCTACTCGTATCCGCCCTATAGAAGCGATGAAATCAGAGGGTTAAGGTAGTGATGTGGCGGTGCTAGCCATTCAAAATGACTACAGGATATATCATATCTATCAATGGCTACAGAAGGAAATGGCAAGAATACTTACTTGAATATGCTGACTGTTTTGGGTTGTATGTATCAAACCAAATCAGTCAGCATGTTTCTATTATAGAAATATGTGAAGCGTATTTCTCCAGTTTGATTTTTGAATCAGATGTGGTATAATTGAAAAACAAATGCTAAGAGAGGTGTTGCTTATGCTATGCAATAACTGTGGAAGACAAACAAATAATGAAGAAGCAAATTTTTGTGATTATTGCGGACATTCATTCCGAGAACATAAACCAGAAATTATTAAATTAGAACAACCAAAGCAAGAAACGATTGCGCTTCAAACAAATCCCAACTCAATAGAAAACCTGAAACATAAACCGATTTCTCTATTGAATTGGTTGGCCTCATATGGAATTTTGCTTGTGCCTATTGTAGGTATTGTTATGCTAGTTGTATGGGCGATAGGAAAAAACACATCTACCACGAAAAAGAATTGGGCTAGGGCGACTTTAATATTTGTTGCTTTGATGATGCTGTATCTGGTAACGATGATGAATATGCTTGGTTATAATTCGGCCTTTCAGGATTATATGAATGGATCCATAGGACTCGATGAATTGATGAATTCAGTATATAATATGAATTAAGGGTATTCTAAGACGGAGAAGTAACGAGGCGTATAGTCGCCATAATACAATAAAGGTTAATAAGATACCCTAAACCAAAAATTTAGAATGATTGAAAGGAAGAACAACGATGAGCGAGATTAGAACAAGATTCGCACCAAGTCCTACAGGCAGAATGCATGTAGGGAATTTGAGGACAGCCTTATATGAATATTTAATTGCAAAACATGAAAATGGAACCTTCATTTTGAGAATAGAGGATACGGATCAGGAGCGCTATGTAGAGGGTGCTTTGGATATTATTTACCGTACGATGTCTGGCACGGGTCTTATTCATGATGAAGGTCCGGATAAGGATGGGGGCTATGGACCCTATGTACAAAGTGAGAGAAAAGCCTCCGGAATGTACCTGGAATATGCGAAACAGCTGGTTGAGAAGGGAGAAGCCTATTATTGCTTCTGTACCAAGGAGCGACTGGCCACTCTAAAAAGCGCTGTTGGCAATTCTTCCGTAGAAGAAGACGATGAGGTTAAGGAGATTACAAAATACGATAAGCATTGTCTTCATTTAAGTAAAGAAGAGATTGAGGAGAAACTGGCAGCAGGTCTACCTTTTGTAATCCGTCAGAATATCCCTACGGATGGAACGACGACCTTCCATGATGTTATCTTCGGTGATATAACGGTAGACAATGATGAGCTGGATGACATGGTATTGATAAAATCGGACGGTTATCCGACCTATAATTTTGCCAATGTCGTTGATGATCATTTAATGATAATTACCCATGTGGTACGTGGAAATGAGTATCTTTCCTCAACACCAAAATATACCCGACTGTATCAGGCCTTTGGCTGGGAAGAGCCGGTCTATGTACACCTACCTCTGATCACTAACGAAGACCATAAAAAGCTCAGTAAACGAAGCGGACACTCCTCCTTTGAAGACCTGATAGAGCAGGGCTTTGTGGCTGAAGCAATCGTGAACTTTGTAGCACTGTTGGGCTGGAGTTCTCCGAACAATACAGAGATTATGTCCCTCGAGGAACTGGTGAAGGAGTTTGATTATCATCACATCAATAAAGCACCTGCTGTATTTGATATGGTAAAGCTTCGTTGGATGAATGGTGAATATCTAAAGAGAATGGAGGAAGAGAAATTCTATGAGATGGCTCTTCCCTATATCAAAGAAGTAATTAATAAGGATCTGGATTATCGTAAGATTGCTTCCCTAGTGAAGACTAGAGTTGAGACCCTGGTAGATGTAAAAGATATTATCGATTTCTTTGAGGAACTGCCAGATTATGATATTCAGATGTATACCCATAAGAAGATGAAAACGGATTCAGAGAGCTCCTTAAGAGTGTTGACGGATCTTCTTCCTAAATTTGAGGCACTTGAGGATTATTCGGAAGCAGCTATTGAAGCGGTTATCATGAATTATATTGCCGAGATGGGTATAAAGAATGGACAGGGCTTATGGCCAGTAAGAACAGCAATTTCCGGGAAACAATCCACTCCGGGTGGCGCTTATGAGATCATGAATATACTTGGCAAGGACGAAAGTCTTAGACGGATAAGAACAGCCATTGATAAATTATCAGCATAGTTAAGTGTGTTAAACCTCTTAGAAGAGTTTACGACTAAATGATATCTCTGGGAATAGAGGGATATCATTTAGTATAAAGCTCTATCATCGTGTAAATCAAAGATAAGGGATGAATTCTAATATTTGCTTTCTAGTAGTTTCATGGTCATCTTCATTAGTTCCATAGGTTAGGAGATAAAATATGCATATAAATCAGGTTCAGCAGCAGGCTGTCATACATAAAGATGGGCCTATGCTTGTTTTGGCCGGACCCGGATCGGGAAAAACTCTTGTTATTACGGAAAGGACCAAACATTTAATTAGGGAGCATAAGATACGGGAGGATAATATCCTGGTCATTACGTTCACAAAGGCTGCCGCAGCTGAAATGAAGCAGCGTTTTCTGCTTGGTCAGGGAGTGACGAATACGAAAGTCAGCTACGGAACCTTTCATGCAGTTTTCTTTATGATATTAAAACATGCATATCACCTTACTTCCGCCAATGTCATTGGGGAGGAGGATCGAGTTCAATGGTTGAAAGAGATTGTTCACCGTTTGGGATTGGAATATGAGGATGAGAAGGATTTTATAACGGATCTTTTGTCAGAAATCAGCTTGGTAAAGGGGAATCGGATCGATCTATCCAATTACTATTCGATCAGCTGTGGGGATGAAATATTTCGAACGATTTATGAACAATATAATCAGAAGCTTAGAAAATCGAATCGTATTGATTTTGATGATATGTTGCTCTTATGTTATGAGCTGTTAACGCAGAGAGCGGATATCCTAACAATCTGGCAAAATAAATATCATTATATCCTAATCGATGAGTTTCAGGACATCAATAAAGTCCAATATGATATTATGCGGCTCATAGCTGCGCCCAGGAACAATCTCTTTATTGTAGGTGATGATGATCAGTCGATTTACCGGTTCCGTGGAGCAAAGCCAGAAATCATGCTGAATTTCCCTGAGGATTATCCTGGGTGTAAAAAGCTGGTTCTAAATCAGAATTATCGATCCAGTTCCAGTATAATTCAAGCATCCAATTTATTAATCCGAAATAATGAAAAACGTTTTGCCAAAGAAATCATCCCAGTTCGTCCAGAAGGCAAAAAGATTGTTATCCTAGAGCTACCAACGATGTTAGAAGAGAACCGATTGGTGGCAGAGCAGATTCTTAAGCTATATAGAGAGGGTATGAAGCTATCCGATATGGCAGTGCTAATTCGAACGAATATGGGCTCTGGGGCACTTCTACATAAACTAATGGAATACAATATTCCGTTTCGAATGAGAGATAGTCTGCCTAATTTATATGAACACTGGATCACCCGGGATATACTGGCCTATATCAAGATCGCTCTCGGGAACAATGAAAGAAGTATGTTTTTACAGATTATGAATCGTCCAAAACGATATATCAGTCGAGAATGCTTCGATAGTCCAATCGTGGATTTCGATGATCTTAAGGATTATTATGAGGATAAGAATTGGATGCTGGAGCGTTTGGATCAACTAGAATATGATTTGGCATTATTATCTGGAATGGCACCCTATGCTGCCCTTCAATATATTCGACGGGGAATCGGGTATGAGGATTACCTAAAGGAATATGCCAGTCTTCGGAAAATGAAGGCAGAGGAGCTTATGGAGATTATGGATGAGCTTCAGGACAGTGCAAGAAATTTCAAAAGCTACGATGATTGGTTTCATCATATGGCGGAATATAAGGAAGAGTTAAAACGGCAGACAGCCGAATATCGTAAGCAAAAGTCGGATAGTGTAACCATTGCGACCATGCACAGCTCAAAAGGATTGGAATTCAAGACGGTTTTTATCATAGATGCCAATGAGGGAATAACACCTCATAAAAAGGCGGTGCTGATACCAGATATCGAGGAGGAGAGACGGCTTTTCTATGTGGCTATGACAAGAGCGATGGACAATCTGTATATTTTCAGTTCCAAGGATCGTTATAACAAGCAGATGGTTCGGTCACGATTTGTTGATGAGATTGAGGCGAAGGCGAAGGAAAAGTAAACGTTACGATGAAGGATGAGAATTCGCTTGATTAAAGGAATGGATAAAGAAAATCCCTTGACGAACAGGCTGGTATTAGATAAATAAATTCTAACCAGCTGTAAATCAAGGGATATTTGTCAGTTACTGTCTTGCGTTAGAAGGAATAGAGATTATTCCTCGTCGGCATCCTCATCTTCGTCTTCATCGAACATGTCATCATAATCCTCTGAATCCAGAATTTCTTCAAATGCATCGGCAACTGCTTCGAATTCGTTATCGTCTTCAATGTTTAAGAGCTGAGGATCGTCATCGCCTTCTTGAATAAAACGATAAAGGAATACATTATCTTCTTCCTCCTCGCCTTCTTCAGGCTGAAGTGCGATATAATCCTTTCCATCGACAGAGAAGATATCCAAAACAATACAATTTAACTCTGTACCGTCATCTAATGATAATGTAATTGAATCATGTTCATGCTCATGATCATGTCCGCAGCCGCAGCCTTCGCTGTGATTGTGTTCGCTCATAATACTACCTCGCTTCATAATTTAGTATCCAGTTACAACTGGAATAAATATGGATTCCTATATTAAAGATATGATATAGGAATATAACTAGAATGTATCAGATTGAGGAAAAAAATGCAAGCAAAATACGTATTTATTTATAATGAAAATATCTTGACTTTGTATTAGAATAACATTGAATGAGTATGTGGTTTAGGACCATAAATAATGATAGAATAAGTCGTAGTAACGATTGATAGGTAAACGGTGCATATAGAATGGAGGAAATTCAATGTCGGACCAATATCCTGACATCCGAATATCGGTTAGAAACCTTGTTGAGTTTATTCTTCAATCCGGTGATTTGGATAATACCAGAACAAGGAATGAAGTAGAAGCGATGCAGGCTGGGAGCAGGCTTCACAGGAAGCTACAGAAGCAGATGGGAGCGAACTACACCGCTGAGGTACCCTTAAGTGTAACGGTACCAATTCTTCTTGAGGATATTTCCTTCCAGCTTATCGTAGAAGGTCGGGCGGATGGCATAATTGAAAATGACACCTCCATTCAAGAGGAATTCACTAAGCTTCTATTCGATGAGGAGGACACCAATCCTCCAAAGATAACCGTTGATGAGATAAAAGGAGTCTATATGGATTTGGCCCATCTGTCAGAGCCAATCGATGTTCATAGAGCTCAGGCTATGTGCTATGCCTATATCTATGCCTCCAAATACCATCATGATAAAATTGGCGTTCGACTGACCTATTGTAATCTTGAGACGGAAAACTTAAAATATTTTGACGAGATATTTATGTTAGAGGATTTGACAAAATGGTTCGATGATTTGGTTAATGAATATGCAAAATGGGCTGTTTGGCAGATAAAGTGGACGCAAGAGAGAAACGAAGCAATTAAGCAACTCGACTTTCCGTTTCCATATCGGATGGGGCAGAAGGAACTTGTGACAGGGGTATATAAATCCATTTTACGGAAAAAGAAGTTGTTTATCGAAGCTCCGACTGGGGTTGGGAAAACGATATCCACGGTGTTTCCCACGGTTAAGGCCATGGGAGAAGGCATCACAGAGAAGATATTCTATCTTACCGCGAAAACCATTACCCGAACAGTTGCTGAGGATACCTTTGGACTTCTAGTAGAGAAGGGGCTTCCCTTTAAAGTTGTAACGATTACAGCTAAGGATAAGATCTGCATCCTAGATAAACCGGATTGTAATCCAATTGCTTGCCCCCGGGCAAAAGGTTTTTTTGACCGTGTAAATGATGCTGTTTATGATCTTATCACGAAGGAAAATGAAATCGACCGAGATGTAATCTTAGAATATGCCGAGAAGCATAGTGTTTGCCCCTTTGAGATGGGGCTGGATGTAACTCTATGGGCGGATGCGATTATTTGTGATTATAATTACGTATTTGATCCCAATGTTTATCTGCGAAGATTCTTTAACAATGATGGTAAAAGAGATTATGTGTTTTTAATTGATGAGGCTCATAATTTGGTTGACCGGTCAAGAGAGATGTATAGTGCGGCTCTCTTTAAAGAAAGCTTCTTAGAGATTAAACGATTGGTGGTGGATCATTATAAAAAGCTTGCAAAACAACTGGAGCTGTGTAACAGTGACCTATTGAAGCTTCGTAGAGAGTGTGATGAGTTTGAGATTGTAGATAATATCGATGGTTTCTGTATGCATTTGATGAGTCTTATGGCTGAGCTTGAAGTGTTTTTACAGGAGGGAGTTCTTCCGGAGGGGAAGGAGGAGGTAGTTCGACTCTATCTGGATATTCGGCATTTCTTGTATATATACGAGATTTTGGACGACAACTATACCATCTATACGGATTATGACGAGGGAGATCGTTTTCGGATTAAGCTCCAATGTATGGATCCAAGTAAGAATCTAATCAATTGTATGGAACGGGGCAGAAGTACAGTGCTTTTTTCTGCAACGCTATTACCCATTAAATATTATATGGAACAACTGGGTGGTAAAGAGGAGGATTATGCGGTTTATGCGCCCTCGACATTTCAGGCGGAAAATCGACTCATATTAATAGGGTCCGACGTTAGTACAAAATATAGTCGAAGAAATGAGAGAGAGTATCGTAAAATTCTAGATTATATCCAAGGTTTTACCCAGGCCAAGACGGGAAATTATATGGTGTTTTTTCCTTCCTATCAGATGCTACAGATGATTGCTGAGCTAGCAGGAGATGAGCTAGAAGGGCTGGTTATACAGAGAAACAGTATGACAGAGGAAGAGAGAGAATTATTCCTTGATGAATTTGTTGAGAATCCCGAAAAGAGTCGAATTGGCTTCTGTGTCATGGGCGGGATCTTTAGTGAAGGAATTGATCTGAAGAATAGTCGCCTTATCGGTGCCGTGATTGTAGGTACGGGGCTCCCTATGGTTTGCAATGAACGGGAATTGTTCCGGGGATATTTTGATCAGCGAAATGGGCTGGGTTTTGATTATGCCTATCTCTATCAAGGTATGAATAAAGTTCTTCAATCCGCTGGCCGTGTAATACGTACCCAGGAGGACCGAGGTGCTATCCTCCTCCTAGACGAACGCTTTACTCAAACCCAATATTACAATCTCTTCCCGAATGAATGGTATCCCTTTGAAACAGTGAATCGAACCACGATGAAACCGCTGCTGCAAAGCTTCTGGGATAAGGATTAGTGATAGAATAAGGTATTCGACTGCGATCTAGTATCTTCTCAAAAGTGGAGAGAATGATTGGAGTAACGGTAATCGGAAGCCTTCTCAAGAAAGTCCTTGCCGGATATTGCTCGATGTATACTGTTGCTCAGGTAGAACAAGAGACCACCGAGAAGACCACCAATAAGACCGTAGGTAAGCTCATCAAGGTCACATCGAGTAGGGATAACAAAGTACTGCACAATCTCAATGATAAGGGGTAAAATCAGTAGAGTGATATATTTAGCGAACCGAGGCTTTCTCCGAAGTAGTAAAAAGCTGTAATATCCATAGGGTATGAATATTATTATTCGAATACCTAGGTAGATTACAATATCGGTGAGAGGGATCATTTTATTTAGATAATCTTCTATCTGAGTAGCCAAGAGCCAAAAAGGGGTAAAATTCGGCTGATCAGTCATGATACGATATGCCCATGGGAAGGCAGTTGAGGCGAATGAACCATAAAAAAGGATAGCTAGATAAAACAATAAAAACAGAATACTGTTATTTTTAAAAAAACTTGGGTAATCCTTAACTCTTGTACCACTATCAAACATATTCCGGATAAATCCGTGAACCATGGGGGCGAACCAGTTTATCGCTACGATACCGATTAAGATGTTGCTATAAGGTATAAAATCATGGTCCTTCCCAACATAGGTTAGAACCATTATGATTGCAGAGATAAAGGTTGTTAACAAGGTATAGATAAAACTTGCCTGATAAGTCTGTGACTTCTCCTGAAGGATGTGGTTGCAGATGACTGAAACAAAACAGGCAATGCCAAGAACGATATAGATGGATGCGAAAAAATAATATGAAATAAACTGAAGTATTATTGTTATTATACTAAAAAATACGATTAAGGAGGTAACCTCCATATAGGTACGCTTTCGCATCCTTACACCTCTTTCGTTATAATATCATCCTAATTTTTCCCTGTATACAGGATAGTTTTACATGAGAGCTAAAGGCAGGAACCTCACCATCGGTATGGGCAGCAACGGCCTGCGGAATCATGATCTCTATATTCTTGCATGGAATGGTTTCAACGCCCTTTATCTTAACATGTTTCCCAAATAGAATGGTGGGAAGCAATAAAAAAATCTTTAAACGGCTAAGGCCATGAACCAAGGTTACGGTTAGCTGTCCATCGCAGGGGTCTGCACTGGGAGCCATTAGTAAACCTCCGCCTTCGTATTTATGGATCATACCAGAGATTAAAAGAACATTTTGATAGGTCTCTTTTCGGTGGTGATCGACGAAGATGGTTACATCCATTAGTTTAATCGTTAAAATCTGTTTAATGGCAATCGCCAGATAAATCAATTTACCCGCGCCAAAACGGTTTAGCTTTTTCTTTAAGGGTGATGCTTGTACTTCTACACATACATTAGCATCAAATCCTATTCCGCTGGAGCAGCAAAAGCGCCGGGTATCCATCGTTGAATCTTCAAACTTCATTTCGCCATAGTCCAGAAACTTAAAATGATTTGGCTTTAAAACGTTAGCAAGTGCTTTTAGCGGGTCCTTCGGTATGGATAAACTTCTGGCAAGATCATTACTAGAACCGGAAGGTATGTAGCCCAAGAAAACATTATCAAAATCTGTAATACCGTTTATAACCTCATTTATCGTTCCATCGCCACCCAGTACTACAATGTTTTTAATTCCAGGATGCTTACTACAGATTTCACTGGCTAATGCAATTGCATGGCCCGCATAATCCGTAAAATAAGCGGCATATGGGATTTTTTTTTGATCCAAATCGCGTTTCACAGTCCACCAATGACGAATACCTTTTCCAGAACTAGATTTTGGATTAATTATAAAGTGATACATTCCGTGTTCTCTCCCTTGACTGCATTAGCTATGATGTATTTTTACTATATAAATATTATATTAATTTAGTTTTATTGTCAATCATTTGGATTAGGAAAACCTTTATTTCAACAAAATTGTGAATTATTTTTCATTCTTTCAAACTTTTTAGGGATACAGGCACCGAAGTGTCCGACCTTCATAAGATATATAGAACGACGTAATGAAGTCCATCATGTTGTTTATGAATAATGGAAGGAGAGGCTATTGTATGGATAGACGGACGTATCGCGGCAATATGGGAAACAACAATGGCAGAAGAGTTTCCCCATATAGGACCAGTGATCCTGTTTGTGGTGACGTGCTAGGAGGATATCGACCCGAGGATAGGTGTGACAGTGATGATCGGTACGATAACGGTTTTGATAACAATAATAAACGTTTTCCAATAGGGATGTGTTATGTTCCCTGGCAAAGGTTTGAGAATTTGTATGAAAATGAATTCGAAGCTTTAGAAAACGCAACATTATTTAAGGATTTGCAATTTGACTGGTATGGGAGGGGTTGTACGAATGGATGTAAATAACAAGGAAAAATTATTTGCTTGTATTACAGCTACAAGCTTTGTACTTGACGACCTCAGAATTTATCTAGATACCCACACCACCGACCAGGAGGCTCTGGATTATTGGGAGAAGGTCGAAAGAGTTAGAAATGAAGCAGTTGAGGAATATACAAAATGTTATGGACCAATCAATATGTATGATGTAGATGTTAAAAACAGGTGGACCTGGGTGGATGAACCTTGGCCGTGGGAAGGAAGGTGCTAGTTTATGTGGAGTTATGAGAAAAGATTGCAATATCCGGTAAATATTAAACAGTGTAACCCCAGGCTGGCAATGGTTATCATGAGCCAATTTGGTGGCCCTGATGGCGAGCTTGCTGCTTCCATGCGGTACCTATCCCAGAGATACACCATGCCTAACAAGAAATGTATTGCTGTTTTAAATGATATTGGTACAGAAGAATTGGCCCATATGGAAATGGTTAGTGCGATTGTTTATCAGCTAACCAAGGATATAACCCCACAGGAAATAGTAGACAGCGGTTTTGATAAGTATTATGTGGATCATACCCTTGGACTATGGCCGCAGGCAGCTGGTGGAATACCCTTTAACTCTTGTTTCTTCCAGAGTAAGGGCGATCCGATTACAGACCTGGTAGAAGACATGGCAGCAGAGCAAAAAGCTAGAACCACTTATGACAATATTCTTCGTCTTGTTCATGATCAGGATGTATGTGACCCCATTAAATTCTTAAGACAGAGGGAAATTAATCACTTCCAAAGATTTGGTGAAGCCTTAAGATTGATTCAGGATGATTTGGACTCTAGAAACTTCTATGCGATTAATCCTGCTTATAAACCGGATTTTAAATAGTAAGAAGCGTATTTAGGAAATTATTGGCATACTAGAAGCTTATTTACAAAGTTAAAAGCTTACTAAAAACTTATAAAAGCTCAGTATGAGAATAAGAAATTCACTTATCGTCGATAAAAAGCAGTAGTTACGTGAATGGTATATTAAACATAACGGTAAGATATGTTTAGAAGGTAGCCAAAATATAAGCAAGAGGCTGGGATTATAGGTTAAAGCAAGGCTTGTGAATGCTTCCCCATATACCCAACCTCTTTATTGAAGTTATCCAAAGGCGATCCATGTGATATTAAGGCATAAGTATGAGTAAAAATGTAAGAGTACTGATAGGATAGCTATGAATAGAAGCATGGATACTTTCCTTTTGACTCCTAGTAATTAATTCGTTCTGAGTTAATTGGACAAGCATATCGCACAATATATAATATATTTTACTGTCTTCCATGCTCCTATCTTGACGCAAGCTTTATCTGCGTGATAGAATGAGTAAATGTAAGAATATACTAAGAATGGAAATGCAAAAGGAGGAACAAAATGAATAATTTATTAGTGGCACAGTCCGGTGGACCGACTGCTGCAATTAACGCAACGTTAGTGGGTGTATTACAAGGTGTTCGTGCTAGCGGTAAAGTAGATAAGGTATTTGGTGCAAAGAACGGTATTGAAGGTGCAATCAAAGATAATCTTATAGAACTTAATGAGCTGGTAAGAGATACCCAGGCAATGGATACACTTACCTATACCCCGTCTTCCGCACTGGGCTCCTGCAGATTCAAAATGAAGGATTGGCGTAAGGATGAGGAGACCTATAAAAAGATCATTGAAACCTTTAAAAAGCATGATATCAAATATTTTATCTATATCGGTGGAAATGACTCTATGGATACCGTGGATAAGCTATCCGAGTATTGCAGTGTTAATAATCTTGATATAAAAGTTATCGGTGCTCCTAAGACCGTTGATAACGATCTTAATCTGACTGATCATAGCCCTGGCTTTGGATCTGCTGCAAAATACATCGCAACAACCATCGCTGAGTTGGAAAGAGATATCAACGTATATGACATCCCGGCGGTAACCATCGTGGAGATTATGGGAAGAAACGCAGGTTGGTTAACTGCGGCAGCAGCTCTTGGCAGAGTAAACGGAGGTTCCGGTGCAGATCTGATTTATCTGTGCGAACAGGAATTTGATAAGGATCGCTTTATTCAGGATGTAAAAGAAGTACAAGCGAAGAAGCCTGGTGTCCTTGTAGCGGTCAGTGAAGGCGTTAAGGACAGTACTGGAGCGTATGTATCCGATACTATGTCCAGTGGTGCTGTAGATAACTTTGGACATAAGTATATTGCTGGAGCAGCCCGTGCCCTGGAGCAGATGGTAAGAGATGGTATTGGTTGTAAGACAAGATCGGTTGAGTTAAACCTGATGCAGAGAGCAGCAGCTCATATCGCCAGCGAAACAGATATCACCGAATCTCTGACCTTAGGTCAGAAAGCCCTTACTCTTGCATTAAACGGAGAAACTGGTAAAATGGCAGCGATTAAGAGAATTAGCGACAAGCCTTATCTGGTTGAGTTTGTACCTGTTCCTGTAAATGAAGTGGCTAACCATGAAAAAATCGTTCCTGCTGAATGGATCACTCCGGATGGTCATGATGTAACTGAGGAAATGATGTCCTACCTAAAGCCTTTAATCCTAGGTGAGACTAACCTGAAATATGAGAATGGTATTCCGAAACAGTTAACATTATATTAAGAAACCTCTATTAATACCTTTATAACAAAACTACCATGATTGGTATACGTTTCATCGACAGGAATGTCAAGGAAAGGAACACGAATCATGGTAGTTTTTATTTATTTTGATTACCAAAAAAGATGATCTTCTAATTTTACTGCATTTTTCTTATCATCATATCCTTTTTTTACGGCAGACTTATAGGAATTAAAATATAATCGACTACCAATGTTATTCGCACCCTCTAAAGCTGATCTTGCGGCTTTAATGGATAAAATCTGAGAATTAGAGGAATAATGCTCATATTTGTCTAGTTGCTTTGCTAAAGAACCACTTTTTGCTACGGTAAATTGACCTGATTGATAGATCACATTTTTAATTGTGCTCGGGTATTTATTAGATTTCATTCTATTTAACACAATATTTGCTACGGCAAGTTTCCCTTCATAGCTTTGTGTACCGGCCTCCGAATGTACTAGACAGGCAAGAAGCTTTAAGTCCTCTTTGCTATAATTAACCTCGTCTCGGTATTTCACAGCCGTTTCTTGTTTCGCTTTTTCCTCTTTTTTTAGGCGCTCTAGTTCGAGCTCCTCTTCTCGGGAAACCGCTTTCTCAAAATTCACGATGAGTTCAACAAATTCCCGCTTTACATAGCCGATAACACGGTCGTCCGTAATATCTACCTTAAGCCACTCGTCCTGTAGTTCAATAACAGGATAGATTTCATTCATATAAACAACGGTTAATTTGTCTGATTCAGTATCCTGCTCTTCTCTGACATTAAGCCCATCTACCTTGACCTGAATGCGGTGAACACCATAATTCTTAATTAAATCCTCATCGGATAAACCGGTTTTAAGATAGTCTGCTTTGATATATCCCTTGACACTACCAGATTCAACATGATACCAGTCTCCAACAGTATCCAGAATTTCAGCGGCTGAACCTCGGTAGAGCTTTCCCAGTACATTACTATTCGTATCTGCTTTTTCTCTGATATTAACAAAGGATTTTGCACTGGATATAGCGATATTAGAATATTGTGATTCTATTTTAGGAGGTTGCTCCGTCTTCTTATCATTCGTTTGTTCTATAGCTTCTGCCGAGGGAATGTTATCCTCCGTCGCTTCAGTAGGCTCGTTATCTATAGTAGGTTCATTATCTAGTACATTCTCGTTATCTATAGTAGACTCGTTGTCTAGTGTAGATTCATTATCTAGTGTAGGAATGGTATCAGAGGCTGCGGATGCAGAGAAACCACTGATCCTCTTTTCTTCGGTAAAGTCTGAGCTTTGATTTTCTATGATATTTTGTTTGTTACTAAAAGATGTTACCGTCTCATTCTCGATATTAGTAGAACCTGAAGCAAAACGATCCTTCGCCTTATCATTTACAGCGAGTGAAATAACTTCTTCGGTTGTGGGGTGATTATCCTTCACAGAAGTAGATGGATCTTTTATATCAATAATATCAGAAAACCAAAAAACAATCAGGAACACTACCATGGAAAATAAGGTTCGTTTTATTTTCATAATGTTACTCTTCACCTTCCATAAGATGTGGTTATATTGCAAAGGTTATTATAGACTAAAAATCAGAATAACGCAACCATTTTGGCCTTTGGATGGATGACACTGTAATAAACGGGAAAAATATGGGTATAAAAACGTTAAGTCATGGTTCTGATGCCATAAGTAAAATCAATGAAAAACGGTGAATGTACATGGATACTGCATGTATATTCACCGTTTTTTGAATAATATATGAGATCAGAACCAATATTTACTTCCTATATGGTTCTATAGGTCTGTTTTTGTTGAAGCCTTATCATATTGATTGATGGTCTGTTGAATCAGCTTTGAGACCTGTTCAGCAATATCCACCGATTTCATATCTTTATAATCCTCATAATAGAGTGGTTTCAGATAATGTATCTGTACCGTTAACTTTTTGATAGAGCTTGTATCAAAGGCCTTATAGGAATCAATCAAAGCTACTGGAACAATGGGACATCGGGCATTCATAGCACTTTTAAAACTGCCCCCTTTAAACTCCAACAGTTGGTTGCCTTCCCGAGAACGGGTACCTTCGGCAAAGATGACAAAGTTTTCACCCTGTTTTACTCTACGGGTCATGTTCATGATGACCTTCATGGATTGACGGATATCCTCACGGTCAATGATCTCCGCCTGCAACAGCTGTATGACCTGTTTTATTAAGAAGATGTCCTTGACCTCTTTCTTCATCACTGTTACAAAGGGACGTTCATGGGTCTCAAGGATTGATAGGGCATCAAATAACCCTTGATGATTAGGGAACATAATATAACCATTTTCCTGGGGAAGGTTTTCGATACCATGACACTCGATCTTGACACGTCCCCTTCGATTTACAACCCGGGTAATCCGATGTAGAAAACCATATCGGACGTTGGCATCATATTTACGGATATTACATAATTGGAATATCCGTATCAACCAAAAGGGAAGGATTAA
Organism: uncultured Herbinix sp.; assembly: GCA_964391115.1. Taxonomy (GTDB): domain Bacteria; phylum Bacillota; class Clostridia; order Lachnospirales; family Lachnospiraceae; genus Mobilitalea. The sequence goes on from CAYMLE010000004.1 coordinate 39,900, forward strand.
TATATTACGAAAGACCATTAATATAATTCGTTTCATGCTGTGATCCTTTCAGGGATAAAATATGTGCAGTTTGGGCTACACAATCTCATAGCCCTTCAATAGCTTAGCTCGGCTGGGGTGTCTTAGCTTACGTAAGGCCTTGGCTTCGATCTGCCGAATTCGCTCACGGGTAACGTTAAACTCTTTTCCCACCTCTTCTAAGGTGCGACTACGACCATCGATTAATCCAAAACGTAACACTAATACCCGTTGTTCGCGTTCGGTTAAGGTGTCGAGAAGCTTTGCAATCTGATCTCTTAGAATGGAATAGGAAGCGGCATCCTCTGGGCCCATAATGTTATCATCTCGAATAAAATCTCCCAGATGGCTGTCATCTTCTTCGCCAATTGGGGTATCAAGGGATATGGGATCTGCAGATACCTTTAGGATATCCCGGACTTTTTCAACAGAGAGATCCATAGCGTCAGCCAACTCTGTTTCGGTAGGCTCTCTTCCTAACTCTTGGAGAAGGTTTCTGGATACTCGATAGGTTTTGTTGATGATTTCAGACATATGTACTGGTATGCGGATTGTCCTTGACTGATCTGCGATGGATCTTGTGATCGCCTGACGTATCCACCAGGTAGCATAAGTGCTGAATTTGAAACCCTTTGTATAATCGAACTTTTCGACTGCTTTTATTAGCCCAAGGTTTCCTTCCTGTATCAGATCAAGAAAGGATAGTCCTCTGCCAACATAACGCTTCGCAATGCTTACTACCAATCTAAGATTGGATTCAGCCAACTGTTGCTTAGCCAGCTCGTCTCCTTGTTCGATTCTTTTGGACAGCTCAACTTCATCTGCTATGGATAGCAAAGGATAGCTGCCAATTTCCTTTAGGTATAGATGAACAGGATCATCGGTCATTGCGGAGGAAGATGATGGGGTATAGATGGTATTGCTTTCTTCTTCCTCATCGGTTTCCTCTTCTATTTCAACAAGAAGGTTCTCGTCCGGATCCTCCTCTTCGGTAGAATTAAGTACTACAATATTGTAAGCTTCAAGTCTCTCGTAAATCTTATCAATTTGTTTATTATCAAGATTTAGATCACTGATTATTGTGTTTACCTTATCGGAATCTATAATTCCTTTTTCGTGTTTTGCAGAAATAACCAGGTCCTTAAATTTTTCATCAAATATTTCTTGGATAGTCTGTTCATTCATTGAAGATCCTCCATCTTTTGGACTTGAAAAGGCACTAAACCATATTATAACATAGGCAGGCAAAGAAGAAAACATTAATTATTTGTAACACTTACGTTTCAAGATATATAACACTTATGGTAGTTTGAGCAATTGAGTATGGATTTATCAAGAATAATCGTATATGATAATAACAATCGAAGTAGAAACTGGAAGGATATCGTTTTAGAAGATAGTAGATACTTGGCTAAGAAATGAGAATAATTGATTGTGGCAATCTGCATAGTTTGCATGGTTTATTCGAAAAATGAACATAATGATATAACTTTTAATTTTTTTTCACATTTAAATAAAAATTTTCACATTTAAATATAAAATTACGATCAGATGAAATATAGGAGAGGCTTTATGAATTCGAAAGAAATGACAGGAAAAAGAACGCAGGATAGACTTGGGACTAAAAAAGTCGGTGCTTTATTAGTCGAGTTTTCAGTACCGGCAACCATTGGAATGCTAGTTAATGCGGTATATAATATTGTTGACCGAATGTTCATAGGTAATGCAAAGGGAATTGAGTCCCTGGGACTTACCGCTTTATCCGTTTCATTCCCAATTATGATGATTATGATGGGAATGGCATTAATGTTTGGAGCTGGTGGCGCTGCATTATTTTCTATTCGCTTAGGTGAAAAGGATAGAGAAGGTGCGGAGAAAATATTAGGAAATTCTATTGCAATGATTTTTATTACCTCCTTTCTCTTTATGGTACTTGCCTTGCTTAATCTGGAACGGCTACTATGGCTTTTTGGTGCCAGAGAAAATAGTATGCCCTATGCTGTGGAGTATATGAGAATTATATTGTATGCGTCGGTATTGCAGGGTCCAGCTGTGGGGTGTAATCATTTTATGAGAGCAGACGGAAGCCCAAAGACCGCCATGATGTCTATGTTTATCGGTGCCGGTTTTAATATAGTTTTCGATTATGTGTTTATATTTATCTTAGATATGGGAATGACTGGTGCGGCCTTAGCTACTATAGGGGGTCAGGGACTTTCGGCTATATGGGGTATCTGGTATTTCGTTTCGAAGCGCAGTAATATGAAGTTGAGATTAAAACATATGAAGCTGAAGGGATCAAGAATTAAGAAGATTATTTTAGCAGGTCTTCCTTCCTTTACCAATCAAATTAGTGGCAGTATATTAAACCTTGTGTTGAATAACAGTCTCCGAGTATATGGTGGTGATATAGCGATTGGTGGTATGGCAGCAGTGAACAGCTTTCAACAGCTTTTGGTTATGCCTACGGTTGGAATAAGCCATGGAGCACAGCCGATTATCGGGTATAATCGGGGAGCAGGTAATTATAGAAGAATTAAGGAAACCCTAGGAAAGGCTATTTTAGCAGCCACTGTGGTGGCTTTGATCGGATTTATTGCAGTTCAGTTGTTTCCGAAAACCTTAATTGGCTTTTTTGGTAAAGAAGAGGCGTTCCGAGAATTTGGCTCTTACGCCATGAGAATCTGGTTATTTATGCTTCCGGCCTTAGGTGTACAGATCATTGGAGCTTTATATTTTCAGGCGGTGGGTCGGCCTAGGATATCTCTGATATTAACTTTGTGTAGGCAGATCTTGATACTTGTGCCCATGATTCTAATTCTATCACAGAAGTTTGGCCTGGATGGTATTCTCTATGCGGCTCCGGTTTCGGATGCCTTATCTTTTCTGATTACTGGAGGCTTTTTGATTGTAGAGCTGAAGCGGCTGGGCAAAATGAAAGACGCAGCATAACAGAATCGATATTGGCTACTATAGAAGAGGAAGAATCATATCCCTTAGCACGTGGATACAGTGCATGATAGGGTCATGATTCTTCCTCTTTTATTTTTCAATAATAAATAAATGCTGAAAATATGTTATTCTTAGACCCCAACATTCCTTATAGAACGTTATGTTCACTTCAAATAATAAAAGACGTTCTATATATTAGCTAGTGGAGTTGTTAAGCTTATGAGTCTGTTGTTTCTTATAGTGATACCTTTGGAAGCTGATCAAAACCCTTCTGAAGGTCTTCATCGGTAGGAATGTAATCGCTCATTGTTCCAGCTAGGTATGCATTATAAGCAGTCATGTCAAAATAACCAGTACCAGTCAATCCAAACAATATGGTTTTGGCCTCGCCGGTAGCCTTGCATTTTAGCGCTTCATCAATCGCAGCGCGGATGGCATGAGCTGATTCGGGTGCAGGTAGAATGGTTTCCTGTTTTGCAAAGAATACAGCGGCCTCGAATACTTTTGTCTGTTCCACAGACACGGCCTCCATATGGCCATCGTGATAAAGCTTGGAAAGGATGGGTGACATTCCGTGATAGCGTAAACCACCAGCATGGTTTGCAGAGGGCATAAAGCTGCTTCCTAGGGTATACATCTTGGCTAAAGGTGTTACCTTTCCTGTGTCGCAGAAATCATAAGCATACCTACCACGGGTTAAGGAAGGACAGGATGCAGGTTCTACTGCCAGAATTCTGGGATTCGCTTTGCCTAGCAGCTTATCCTGCATAAAGGGGGCAATCAGACCGCCGAGGTTTGATCCACCACCTGCACAGCCGATAACAATGTCAGGATATTCATCTAACATTTCCATCGCTTGCTTACTTTCCAGTCCGATTATAGACTGATGAAGTAGCACTTGATTTAGTACGGATCCTAATACATAACGACAGCCAGGAGTAGTAACCGCTTGTTCAATTGCTTCGGAGATAGCGCAACCAAGGCTACCACCAGTTGTTGGGTTTTGCTCCAGAATACTTCGACCAACCTGAGTGGTATTACTAGGGCTTGGAATTATATCGGCACCAAAAGTCTGCATAACCGATTTACGGAAGGGCTTCTGCTCATAGGATACCTTTACCATATATACAGTAAGTGGGAGATTATAATAGGAACAAGCTTCTGCTAAGGCGGTTCCCCATTGGCCAGCTCCGGTTTCCGTCGTCAGGCTGGTAAGTCCTTGCTCTTTTGCATAATAAGCCTGGGGAATGGCGGAATTTAGCTTGTGGCTACCAGAGGTATTATTTCCCTCGAATTTGTAATAGATGCGAGCGGGTGTACCGAGAGCCTTCTCAAGATTATAAGCCCTGATCAAAGGGGAAGGACGATACATTTTATAGAACTCCTGAACCTCCTCCGGGATATCAAAATAGCGAGTGGTGCTATCCATCTCCTGATGGGCTAATTTCTCGCAAAAAACAGGGAACAATTCCTCGACCTTTGCTGGCTTTAAAGTGGCTGGGTTAAGCATGGGATCCGGCTGTTCTTTCATATCAGCTCTGAGATTATACCATTGCTTTGGCATCTGCTCCTCGGTTAAATACAATCTGTGTGGAACCTTTTTTGACATTGACATATTCGTTCTCCTTTCATGAAAACAATTGGTTGCAGGTTATAAATTGTATGAACAACAAATACATATTTTTATGTAGATATTTATGCATTAATCCAACGCTCATTTCGCAGAACGTTTGCTCCAAAATGGCATTTGTTTTTCATATAAAGCCTGTAATTTACGAGTTTCGAAATCACTTAAAACAATGGTTATTTGGATAAAAAGCTATAAAAAAAGCCTCTGTCTCAGTAAAATCTACTGGGACAAAAGCTTATAATATGCCTCTGCGGTACCACCCGGTTTGGTGCAAAGCACCCACTTGTTTCATATACAAATATATATGCTCCCTTGGTAACGGATGGAGTTTCCGTTAGGCATTACTAAGCAGCTATAACTGCTGTTCTTCCTACCCTCGTAAGTCCATTCAATATAGGATTCAATACTGCAATTTCACCTGCTGCAGCTCTCTGAAAATGATGTCTATACCTACTATTCTTACTCAACGGTTTTGCTAAATTAAATATAATAATTATCATCTAGTATATTAATAAAGGATGAATTTGTCAATCCATTTTTTAGAAAATTCTAAAAGTATCTATTTCTTAATAAAGTTCAGTTGTTAAAGGCTGTCCTACTTGCAGGCCGAGGAGTATATATACAATCAAACATGGATATATATTCATCCTGTATCATTTGTCAGACGTTCGGCAAGCTAATCATATTGTCTAAGGCTTAGCTCTAGCTCCTTGCGTACCTTTTCCTTCAAATGGGAAGGGTTCAGCACCTTTACTCCATGGCCAAACTGCAAGATCCATCGTATTAATTCCTCAGTCACAGCAGTATTACGAGTAAAAGTTATTCCATCCGCCCCTTCAATTATTTCATCTGCACGGTCAGACTCATATTCTATAATGTATTTGGATGTAGATTGATCAAAGGCAAGAATGATTTGCTCGGATACGCTGCCGGATAGATGGATAAATTTCGTTCGTTCCTTCTTCTTATGATAATCCGCAGGGATGGTGAAATTATCCTCCAGCAAGGTCATGGCAAGAATCCTAGAGACACGAAAGTCCCGAAGTTCATTTCGGAGCTCACAAAAACCGACAATGCTTAAAGCACCATCATTAATACTGAGCTCGTAAGGATGGATAATGCGAATGGTATCCTCATCACTTCCAAAACTGCGATATATGATTCGGCACTTCATCTTGCTGCGGATGGCCTCCTGAAGCTTTTCCTCAATGTCTGGATTGATATCATCGCTGATATAAGAATTGGTATTGACGGTAACCATGCCATTGAAATGCTTGATAAATTCACGATTTATGTTCGTGGTGTTATCCAGAAGTCTATGTATTAACTCTTGCGAAGTCCTTCCCATGGTCATATACTGATATGGTTTTAATAGTTCCAGAAGAAAGGCCAAGGAAATTAGTTCTGGAGATGTGAAGGTGATTTCCTTTAGACGGAATTTATCCGCCGTATAGTAGGTCTTTCCATATCGCATATCTTCGGAGATAAAGCAGATGCCGGACAAACTATCAATATCTCTCATGATGGTTTTTTTATCAACAACAACATCCCACTTCTCTAAGGACGCATGAATATCATTAATGGTATATCCTCGTTTGTTCTCAGATAATAATAATAAAATAAAAATCTGACGTTCTGTTTGTGCCATATCTTTCATGGTTTTACCTCCTTTTATCCA
>CAYMLE010000005.1:0-40362 GCA_964391115.1 uncultured Herbinix sp.
TATTGAAAAGCTGAAATTTATGAGATTGATTATTTATTTGATAACGTTGCATTTTTTTGTACTAAAATGTCAGTTGTTACATTTAGCTGTCGAGTTATTACCGACGCATTGCTATTTTATTGTTAAAGTATTATCATTTTAATTGAACGTGGTTTTGGGGGAATATTTATTTATAAATATTAAGCTACGAAAGAGAGAGTATTCGGAAATACTCTCTCTTGTTTTTTGTATATTTTTATGTAAGCTTACTTGATAGATGACTTATATATTTGGTTTTAAAATTCTTCAAATACGTCTTACTGATCGGGATGCTATCTCCAGTCATCAGAATACAATCCGTCCGGCTAATCGATTGAATAAAGTCCATATTAACGATATAGCTTTTATGACATTGGATAAATTGTTCGGATAACTCTTCTTGTTGAGATTTTAGGGATTTAATGGTGGTATAGGAGTTTTTGGTATCGTGGATATGCAGATATCGACCCATAGCTTCAATATGAGTAATATGATCCATAGGAAACCGATAGTCAACATTTTGATATCGAAAGTTAATGAATTGATCTTTATGATTCTTATATACTAGCAAAGCCTTATCCAAAGCTTTTTGTAGGCGTGTTTCTATCTCGGATTTTAAGATGAAGTAGATATGTTGTACATCATAAACATCGGAGGCGTAATTTAGATAGCTACTTATAAATATTATGATACAGGATGAATTGATTTGATTGATTTGATTAACGAAATCGATTCCGTTATAAGCTCCCATATCGATATCAGTAATAAATATGTCATAATGAAAGGATTGTGAATTTAGTTTTTTATCAAGTTGCTCAGGAGTTAGAGATTCAATTGTTACATCTTTGGTATTGCTGAGTAAATTGCTTACATTATGGGTTACATAATCTAAATGTAAATCATTATCGTCACATATTCCGATGATCAATTATTAAATCCTCCTTAATAGAGAATATAGCACCTATTTTTCTTAGTATTTATAGTGAATATAACATAATAAGGCAAGAAAAACAATAAGACAAGCACCCAAGTCTTTTGTTAATGTCCAGATCAGGATAGAGTTTTTTTAAGCGCTTATGAAAAAATGCAATATACTTGTTAGGATAGATCATTCTACTCTATGTTATTTAATGATATAATGAAAAAGTAGAATCGGAGTACAAAGATCACGAATAAGTTCTATGTTCGTGGAATAAATGAAAACGTTGTGAGATAAGGCAAGCTTCTTGTGTGATCTGATTGGAGTAGTAAAATTTATGAAAACGTTTTCTTAGATAATATGCATTTATTAAAAAGCTATAAGGAGGTAACATTTAGTGAAAAAACAAGCATTGAACCCCTATCTACCATCATGGGAATACATACCTGACGGAGAACCATATGTATTTGACGGTAGAGTTTATGTTTATGGCTCCCATGATTTATACAATGGACATGTCTTCTGTCTTGGAGATTATGTCTGCTGGTCGGCACCGGTCGATGAATTGGGCAATTGGAGATATGAAGGAGTAATTTATCCGAAAACAGCAGATCCTTTAAACAAGGAAGGAAAGATGTGTCTCTATGCACCGGATGTGGTACAGGGACCGGATGGAAGATATTATCTGTATTATGTATTGGATAAAGTGTCCATTGTTTCTGTTGCTGTTTGTGATAAGCCGAGTGGACCCTTTGAGTTCTATGGATACGTGCATTATCAGGATGGGACTCGTTTGGGAGATAGACAAGGGGACCAACCCCAGTTTGATCCTGCAGTACTTTTCGAGGATAACAAGGTTTATCTGTATACCGGTTTCTGTTCAAGGCATGACACTTCAAGAAATGGAGCAATGGCTACGGTTCTGGCACCGGATATGCTTACTATTATAGAAGATCCTGTTTTTGTAGCACCCAGTGCACCCTATAGTGCTGGAACTGGATTTGAAGGATTTGAATTCTTTGAAGCCCCTTCTATTCGTAAGATAGGCGACACATACTATCTTATATATTCATCTGTTGCAATGCATGAATTATGCTATGCCACAAGTAAGAGTCCTACTAAGGATTTTACCTATCGCGGTGTGATTGTAAGTAACTGTGATATGCATATCGATACCTATAAACCTGCAGATAAACCAATGGCTTATGGTGGAAACAACCATGGTAGCATTGTTGAGATTAATGGGGAATGGCATATCTTCTACCATAGACAGACCAATGGTACCTGGTATAGCAGACAGGGATGTGCAGAACGACTGACCGTTTTACCGGATGGCACAATTCCGCAGGTTGAGATGACCTCCTGTGGCCTTAATCATGGCCCTCTAAAAGGAGAAGGTGAGTATTTCGCATATCTTGCTTGTCATCTGTTTACCAAGGAGGATTCTGTATATGTAGGAGGCGATCGTTTCCCGAAGATTATGCAGGATGGCCGTGATGGAGATGAAGAACCTGGTTACATTGCAAATATAACAGATTCTGCTACCGCAGGGTTTAAATATTTTGATTGTAAGGGTGTAAAAAGTATTAAAATCAAAGTTCGTGGATATGCTAGTGGAGCTTTTCAGGTGAAAACCGCATGGGATGGACCTGTATTAGCTGAGATACCGGTAGGTTTTACCAACGTATGGGAAGAATACTCTTCGGATATCAAAATAGAAGATGGAGTTCATGCTATTTATCTGGCTTATACCGGAGGAGGAAATGCAAGCTTACGTTCCTTTACTTTAGAAACTGAGTGATAAGGATATACAGTTAGCAATCGGAGAAAGCTAGGATAAAGAGACTGGGGATAATATGCAAATTTGTAGTGATACCTAAAATCAGTGATATTTCGGTAACATGGAGGGTTAATATGATATTAGAATGTAGCAACTATACGTTATTATTTGATGAGGGTGGTCTTGTAGTTCAAAAGAATAATAAGACGTTATACTATAACAAGCGTCCTATGTTCGTTACTGTGAAGACTGCATTGGCCATTAGTGAGTTCTATGATCAGCAATATAGTAAGATATCTAGGGAAGAGGATACCATAGTAGCAGAAGGCATCTTAACCGTGCCCTCAGGCTCGGAATTCTCCTTTGCCGATGTCTACACAGTAACGGAACAAGGCTTCCGTGTTCAACGAAGGGTAAAAGTATTGAAAGCCGGGGATGATCTAGGATTCTCCACGAAGGTTTCCTTTGTTATGTCGGAATCAGATAGGCCTAATGATTATAATTGCTTTGCTCCCGGTGTTTGGTACAAGCAGAATGAGTTTGCTCCGGATCAAGCGTTTGGGAAAGACCTGGATTGTGAATATTTCTGGCGAATGGAAACGAGTTATGGCTTACCTGTGTTTGCAATGCAACATATTGGTTCTGGTGAGACGGCAGCGCTTTCCCGCTGGGCAGCAGATATGACGATGCGTGACGTTAACTTGATGCGTTCGGAAAATTATGCAGACCCTAAGTTAACTACCGGATCCATCGGTATGAGTAGGCCACAGCCAAAAACCTTGAATTATCTATATTACGGCTATGCAGTAAGAACAGAGACTAAGTCCCAAATCGATGGCCTATCCATTGATTATGTATATCCTGGTGCAGATGGTCAGCTTCCACCAGCCAATGGGAAGCATTACTCCGGACTGGATTATAATAATAAGATTAAAACCTTTCAAAGACTTAATCATCCGGTAGAGGAAGGCTTTGAACAAAATTATTCAGTTGGAGTAAATTTCTCATGTTATGATGGCTTTCAACCGATGATGAGAGACATTTGGCGAGTAACCTATGATCGAATGAGGGATAAATTATTTGATGTTGATAACGAGCAATTCTATCATAACTGCATGAAACTACTTAATCGTTATACCAGGCAGTATGGTGATGCCTATGGACTGCCCTTTGCCTGTCAGCTACCGGATATGGATATCTCCAGCGTATCCTTTCAGTTTGGCTTTGTAGGACAACAACCTGGCATTGGTTACCATCTACTTCGATATGGAGATAAGGAGAAAGTATCGGAGGCATACGAAAAAGGCGTAAATATCATTGATTTTTGGGTTCAGACTGCAATGACAGAATCTGGCTTACCTCAAATGTGCTATAATCCGAATATTAAAGGCTTCGAACCCTATCCTCATTATATCCGAATGCTAGCAGACGGGATCGAAGCTATTCTAGATGCCTATCTATATATGAGAAAAAAAGGCGACGAGCGTCCGACCTGGTACGAGTTCTGTAGAAAAACAGCGGATTGGTTAATTCGGATTCAGAATGAGGACGGTAGCTTTTACCGCTCCTATAATTCAGACAATTCCATCCGTATGAATTCAAAGTCCAATACTCCTAGCGTGATTCGTTTCTTGGTGCAGTTCTATCTTGCATCAGGTGATATCAGGTACAAAAATGCAGCGATCAAGGCCGGTGATTGGTCCTTTGATAATGCTTATAAAAACTTGGAATACCGTGGTGGTACCTGTGATAATTCTGATATCCAAGATAAAGAGGCTGGAATATATGCATTATTCGGTTTTCTAGCGCTCTATGATCTCACTGGTGAGGATAAATGGTTGGAAGGTACGATCGGTGCGGCGGATTACACAGAGACCTGGACCTATGCTTGGAGCTTCCCAGTACGGACGATTTGGCCGAAGCATCCGTTTAACCAATACTCGATCAGCGGTCAGAGTATCATCACTATAGGGGGCGGTGCCGATGTATATATGGCAGCCTGTGCATACACCTATTATAGATTGTATGTGATCACAAACGATCCGCATTATCTAGATTTTGCAGAATTTATCCATAAAAACACCAGACAATCAAGCGATATTGATGGTAGCAGCGGTTATATCATGCCTGGCCTTGGCCATGAAAGTGGTAACTTTACCAGTCAGACCTTGCAAAGCCAATATCACTGGTTACCTTGGTGTACCTACGTAGAGATCGATCCTTCTGCTAGGCTATATGATACCTTTGGAGGTTATGATATAGCAGATGCGCAAAGGTTAAGTCCCGAGGAAAGAGTAGAAACAAACAAAATCTATACGGATTATGTATAGAGAATGTGTTAGAACACGAATCAGAACAATAAAAATATATGGAAGGGAGTAATTTGTGTTTTTATATCAAAAACATGAATGATAATTTATGGATCATAATCTTAAAATAAATTACAACCCTACTCTAGAAGGGATGGCTGAGATGTTTCCGGATATTACTTATTCCGTAGAAACTGGAAACGACCTGAAGCTTACAATTATTACACCATGTAGAGACAAAAGCAACGAGAAGCATATTCCGCGTTATCCTTTAATTGTATTTGTTCAAGGGAGTGCCTTTACCTTTCCAAACATATATTATGAAATCCCTCAATTGAGCAATTATGCACAGAAGGGCTATGTGGTAGCAACCTTGACCCATAGGAACTGTCTCGAGGGGAATCCTTTTCCGGCATATTTACAGGATGTTAAGACGGCAATCCGTTTTCTTAGAAAACATGCAGATGAGTATGGAATCGATACCAATCGGATCGGAATCTGGGGAACCTCTTCCGGAGGGAATACAGCCCTATTGGTTGGATTAACACAAGGAAAGCCAGAATATATCACTACAGAGCATCCAGGTTATTCTGATACTGTTAAATGTGTCGTTGATTGTTTTGGTCCAACGGATTTGCGAAAGCTTTATGAAAAGGTTAAGTCCGATGGTCAAGGTATCACAGATATTTTTGAAGGTTTAATGGGAGGCAATGAGGATGATAATGGGCTTATGCTGTTGGACAAAATGAATCCCATGAACCATATTGAAGATGGGAAGCAGTATCCTCCTTTCCTACTAATACACGGAGACGCTGATGAGTCTGTACCCTATGAACATTCAGAGAAAATGTATCACGTGCTTATTGAGTCTGGAATTCAAGCTGAAATGATATGTGTAGAAAATGGACCACATGAAGGCACCTTATGGAGCAGACAATTACATGATTTGATTCTGGATTATTTCAATAAGAACCTATAAGAGTTATGTGGCATATTGTCGCTTATAGTATGATTATAAAACACTATAAATAAGGAGAATATCGAGATGGTCGAACGATTGCAGAAAGTATGGGAAGGCAATAAGGCTTATGAGGAGCCAGTATGTTACGCCTATGTAGATCATGATCGATTCGTTGGGGGAGAACTATTATATACACCCACGAAGGTATTAAAGGTAGAAGCAGCGGATCGTAGTTGTATCTATGAAGAGGGTAAAGATTATACCGTAAAAGGTAAACAAATTATACGGATGGAAAACAGCAGAATGCCTATCTTGCATAGAGATACTTATATAAAACCGTTTCAAGGTGAAACATATTTTGAATGGCTAAGGCTAGAGGATCCTACTTATTTCGCCATGATATTACCGGATATCTATCAATTCCAAGTGCTGGTTACCTATCAACATGAGGGAGTATGGGAGGGCTTTATACCGAAGGCAAACACGGAGTACCTATCCCATACGATTCAGAAGGTCAAAGAGAATGAGCCTTTGAACCTGGTATTCTATGGCGATAGTATCACAGCCGGATGGGAAGCAAGTGGTTGTGATGAATACGTTATTGATATGAATACCTTAGAGGAGTTTCATAATCAATCATCTCGCCCACCCTATCTACCTGCATGGCCATCTTTAGTTACAACAACCCTAAAGGAGCACTATAAATGTACGAAGATAACCAAGGTTAATCGGGGTGCAGGTGGTTCTACCTCTTTATGGGGCGTAAAGAATGCTGAGCAACTGGTGAATCCTCATCATCCAGATATCGTAGTGTTAGCGTTTGGTATGAATAATCTTCAGGATGACCCAGAGAAATTTAAGGGTGAGATATTAGAGATAATAACGACCATTCGTAACCAAAACCCAGCCTGTGAGTTTTTACTGGTTTCTGCGATGATTCCAAATACGGAGATCGTATGTTTAAGAGATAATAAGCTTTCAGAACAGGAGAAAGTGTTGTATCAATTACAGGAGTCCCTAGAAGGAATTGCAGTCGCTCCGGTAAATGCAGTGTTCCAGGAGTTAGCTCGACAAGGAAAACATTATTTCGATATTACGGGGAATGCTATTAATCACCCGAATGATTATGCTGTTCGTATTTATGCTCAGACTGTATTAAGAGCTTTTGGCTTATAAAATATAAGTGGTTATTATTTGAAACTTCCACTAAATCTTAATGTATAATCGCAGATAAATCCCTCACTTTTCGAAGTTTGGGATTTATTTTGTTATTAAAAAGTAGAATGGCTAATGTGATAAACACCACTAATGAAAAAGGCGCCGCGCAATTTGATGTGACAGCCCCATGCAAGTTAATATTAGTTTTTGTAATAAACAGGTCGACTGTGATAACGTCACGGATTCCATTATAAATAATGATTACAATTAGAGAGCTATGTGTTTTTGTTAGATATTATCAAATGATGTGATAAAGAGAAAACAAATAAGATAGCACGACATTATTATTTACAGGGAGGCAGAACTGAGCATGGATCAGATTGTGAAAGAAAGACAGAACAGAAGGGTAAAAAGAAAAGCGATTTTAAATGAGTCTAGGTGTGTTGCCTGCGGGAGCTGTGTCAAGGTATGTCCCCGTGAGGCTATTACTATCCAGCATGGTGTTTTTGCAAGTATATCCGAGGATCTCTGCGTAGGTTGTGGAAAATGTGTAATAGCATGTCCGGCATCAATTATTAAGCTGAAGGAGAGAGACAATGAAGAAAAGTAAAAAATGGTATGAGTATCTATGGATTTTCTCATCGATATATTTGATATTGGGATTTGTGAATATACTTTTTGCTTGGCTGGGTATGATATGCTTTATTCTACCTTTATTAATATCGATTGTGAAAGGAAGCAAATCCTATTGCAATCATTATTGCGGGAGAGGGCAACTACTGGATCTGTTAGGAAATAGGTTTCATCTATCAAGGAAAAAAGACATCCCGCCTTTTATCGGCAGCAAGTGGTTTCGCTACGGGTTTCTAATGTTTTTTCTCATAATGTTTGGTCTTATGGTGTATAATACCTATCTTGTATTTGATGGTGTCCAGGGGTTGAAAGAAGTGGTAACGATTCTATGGACATTTAAGCTACCCTGGAGTTGGGCTCATACATTGGAGACTATAAATCCAGGCATTGCTCAATTCGCATTTGGCTTCTATAGTGTAATGCTAACTTCTACGATTTTGGGTTTGATCACAATGGTGTTGTTTAAACCTAGGTCCTGGTGTGTATATTGTCCGATGGGAACTATGACACAGACGATATGTAAGATAAAGAGTAATAATAAACAGTAAAATTTATAGATAAAGGCAAATAAGCTACCGTATATGGTGGCTTATTTTTATAAATCAATATGTTTTATGATAAATCAATGCTATAATAATATGAAATTACTTAAACAAATTGAGGACGTAATATTACGCTTATGAGACCTACATATTTACATTAACATAATATGGTAATATAATAATAAAAGGTTTCATAATGAAGTAATTATGGTGGAGGATTTCAGTGGAAAATAGAAAAAATACTGCTACAGTACAGATTAAACAGATTGCAGAACGACTGGGATTATCTCCTGGAACCGTTTCCATCGTCTTGAATGGGCGTGGTGACGAGATGAGGATCTCAAAAAAAACCCAACAGCGTGTTCAAGATATGTCAAAAGAAATGAATTATCAGCCCAATATATATGCCCGTAGACTTAGAAAATCAGCTGAAGAAGATGCACCTTATATTATCGCTATATTCTGGAGAGAACAATACTTAGATGAATTGTTAGGACAGTTTTTGAAGGGGCTCTACCATATGATAAAACAGAAAAATCTGAATATTGAACTTGTATTACAACCTTATGATTTTGATAACCTCGATAAATATAAACGATCATTGAATAGTAACCATTTTCATGGTGTGATAATCGGGGGAATATCAATTAAGGATCAGCATTTTTTGGAACAAAAAGATTTTGACATTCCGATTATTTTATTAGGCCGAAATTCATTAAAATATAGCTGCGTTTTGAGTGATGATTATAGTGCGGGGGAATGCTGTGCTAATTTATTCTTTAAAAGAAAACATAAAATAGTAGGGCTCATCGGATTTACTTCAAAAGGGGAATCGGCCCAACTGATTGAAATGGCATTTACAGAGTCTTGTAAGAAGAATGATGTCCAGATTGATACAAATTATATATCCTATTGTGCGGAACGTAATTTTGCCAGTGGTTATGAGTCAACCATGTCAATTCTTTCAAATAAGGTAAAGCCAACAGCTATTTTTGTTATGGATGGAAGAAATGCTGTAGGTGTGTTGAAGGCATGCAAAACGGTTGGTCTAAATGTACCAAAGGATATAGAAATATTAGTTTTTGGGGAAAATGAATATTTCAGTTATTCCGATCCTACCATAACTACCTTACAACATCCAATGCTACAATTTGCTGAAAAAGCTTTAGAGATGATACTAATTTCTCTTAAGAACAATATTAAAACACCGAGGATGCAAGAACTCGCACCAATATTTAATTTCAGAGATAGCTGCGGAGGCTTTGTTGACTGAGTTTTTAATCGACATCGTTTGTTGCTAGGAATAATCTTAAAATGATACGTTACATATTGATATAAAGCAAACAATAAGTTAAAATAGAGTAGTGCTAAAACGAAAATGCAAACGTTTGCATCATTATTTTTAGGACCTAGTGAGAAAATGGTTTACGTCTACATAATTATTAGAGATGTGGTATTTCGGGGAAAAGGAGAACATTATGAAAAGTGAGAAGGATAATGATAAGGATAAATTTAAGGAGCCAATTTCCGGAATTGAAAAAATTCCAGTAGATACGAATGGATTTGATTCTCATGGAAGAATGGTTGCATATTTTGGATCACCTGTTATTGATGGGAAAATAGATGATATTTGGAGCCAAGCGCCAGTTATTATTCCAAAACATTCATCAGATAATATGGATACTACAGCTACGTTTAGAGCATTATGGGACGACAATGCACTTTATATCCTGGCAGAAGTGAGGGATTGTGAATTAACGATAGAATCTGAGGCCCCATATATGCAGGATTCTATGGAACTATTTTTAGATGAGAACAATGATAAGAGCCAGGAATATGGTGTAGATGATTTGCATTTTCGTGTCAATTACGAGAATTCACAATCGATAGATATTGGGAATGCACAACGATTTTATACGAGCACTAGCAAGGTTGAGGGCGGATATATTATTGAGGCTAGAATTGCATTAACAGAAGTGCCCGTTAATGGGAAAGTAATTGGTATCGAATTACAGATTAATGATGCCAAAGGAACAAATCGAGTTGGAATGATTAATGTTTTTGATTCCACCGGTGGCGCGTGGAACGATACATCGAAATTCGGCGAAGTCATCTTAGTAGGCAGGTCACAGGATGCAGTGTCTGGCTTAAACCCTTATGATCTTTTCTGTTTTGTTGATATTACAAAAAAACGGGGTTTCACACGTTATAAAAATTCGGATCGTGTTATCGAATTGATTCACACCATCGAAGAAACTCGTATGAATAATATAAAGACCCAAGAGCAAGTGGATGCATTATTTGCAACTCTTAAGGAGGCAATCAGTAAGTTAGAACTTAATGATGAGGCAGCAAATGAGAAAGAATTTATACCGCTTCCAGTGGAATATAAAGCAGAAGCTCAGAAACAGGGAACGATTGAATGTTTAGAGTATACGGCAGCTAATTTGAACGATGGTATGGATAATAAAAAGCTTAATGTTTACCTTCCGCATGGTTATGACGCTGCAGATACGAGCAAACAGTATAATATATTATATCTAATGCACGGCGGCGGTGAAAATGAGAATCTCATCTTTGGAGGACCTGGTCAGAGCAAAGAAATGAAGAGAATCCTAGATAATATGATCGCAAATGGTGATATTGATCCTCTCATCGTAGTAACTCCTACCTTCTATGGTGGTAAGAATGATACTGCATTATTCCATGAAGAATTGATGAAAGATATTATACCTCTAATAGAAACAAAATATCACACCTTTGCTGCATCTTCAGATTTGGTAGATTTGAAAGCATCCAGAGAGCATAGGGCATTTGGTGGTTTCTCCATGGGATCAGTAACTACCTGGTATAACTATATTAATTGTATTGATTATATTAAGTATTTTGTACCTTTATGTGGTGATTGTTGGGCCGTTGCTCAGAAAGGCGGAGACGGTATAGCTGTGGAGACTGCAGAATTACTAGCACAGGTTGCAAAAGATGCTGGTTATGGACCACAGGATTACTATTTACTTTGTGCTACAGGTAGTCTTGATATCGCATATCCGAACATGCTCCCTCAAATCGAGGCAATAAAACAATTAAAGGATAGCTTCATATATTCATCGGATATGAATAAAGGAAACTTCTATTTTATGTTGTGTGAAGGCGGTACCCATGCTTGGAACTGGGTTAACCAGTATCTATATGGTATTTTACCTGATTTGTTTGGCAATTAAGATAGAAAACCGTATCACAACTTAATCACAATCTCATCTAACATCAGATCATGGAAGAATAAATAAGTATAATTCATGAAAGTCTATGCTGTCGACGGTACTCGCTAGGCGTGATATGCAGTGCCCTTTTATAAACCTTAGTAAAATAATTAGCAGAAGAAAATCCACATTCTTCTGCTATTTTTTCTATGGATTTATCGGTGTTTAGTAAGAGCTGCATTCCGTGTTCTAACCGAAGCTGAGTGTTAAACTGGACCGGTGTAATGCCTTGCTCTTTATAAAATTGTCTCGTTAGATGTGAATAGGAAACACCGATTTCCGGGCACATATCCTCTAGATTTATTTGCTTTGTATAGTTTTGTTTCATCCATTCGATAGCGGCGGTTACATGAGGACTAATTTTCCCGCATGGGGGAAATTCAGTATTTCTCAGTAGAGATATGAGAAAGCGGTAAAGCCATTCACTGCCCGTATATCGAGTTAATTGTTTCTTGCTTTGAAGCATATCATATAAGTCGGAAAAGAGGCTGACAGGAATACTATCGAGTCCCAAATCTAAGACTGGACCAGCTATTTCGCGGATGCGATTAAAAAAAGGTTCTACCGCAGGACCTGAAAAATGTAGATAAAAGAAGGTCCAGTGATGTTCGGAATACTCCTCGGGTTGAGGAAGGTAGTAGGTACTATCCTCCGGAAATGACATAAAAAAGGCTTTACCCGTTGTCAATTTATGTTGTATCCCTTGACTTTCATATACTCCATATCCATCCAAGGTGTATTGAAAAAGGTATCCATGATAATCTCTTGTCCCGTTATCAAACCTGTAATTTTCGTGACTTCTTATTTCTACACCTAAATCCCTAATACATAAAGATTGTTCTGCTATGCTATCAATATTTAAAAATCCGTAGTTTCCTAATTCCCATGACATCAAAAAATTACCCTTTCCATCATATATATACTCTTGTTGATACCTAATATGAGTAATATAATACTATATAGAAAGATACAATTCAAGGTGATGCATATCAAAATATTACTAGATAATTGCTGATTCATATAATGCCTGTAATAAAAGAAGATGTAATTGCCTAAAATATTACTATTGGGAGGATCAATCATGAATAATAATAATTTTTCCATTACAACACCCATGGTCTGGAAAAGCTATGATTATTATGATACAACGGTGAACGAGGAACAAGTGAAAGCGAATGCAGATTATATGGCTGCCCATATGAAAGAATCTGGTTGGGAATATATCGTAATCGACATTCAATGGTATGCCTACGATGCAGGGACTCAAAGAAAAGATCATCAATACATTCCCTTCTGGAAGGTGGAGATTGATGAATACTCTAGGCTTCTTCCCTGCCCAGATCGTTTTCCATCCTCAGTTGACGGACAAGGCTTCAAGCCGTTAGCAGATTATATCCATAGTTTAGGACTGAAATTTGGGATTCATATTATGCGGGGTATTCCTAGAATTGCAGCTCACCAACAAATGAAGATATATGGATCCGACCGGACAGCCAATGAGTTAGCTGGTCCTTCTAACATCTGCTGGTGGAATCCAGATATGTATGGCATAGAGGCAGATAGAGAAGGGGCACAGGAGTACTATAATTCTATCTTTGAGCTTTATGCTCAGTGGGGTGTTGATTTTATTAAATGTGATGATATCTGCAGACTAGATATGAAATCTGCTGAGAAGGAGATCGAAATGCTCCATAAAGGCATCCTTAACTCCGGCCGTCCAATGGTTCTGAGTCTATCGCCGGGACCTGCTCTTATCAATAAGGCTTGGCATTATGAAAAGTATGCAAATATGTGGAGAATTACAGATGATTTCTGGGATAGCTGGCCTTTATTATTGAATATGTTTGAACGTTGTGAAATCTGGCAAACTCATGTTACAGAAGGCTGCTATCCAGATTGTGATATGCTTCCCCTGGGTTATATCGGCAAAGGCTTTGGAGAAGAGCGATATACGAGATTCACCAAAGAAGAGCAGATTACGATGATGACCTTATGGAGTATCTTCCGTTCGCCTCTAATGTTAGGTGCAGAGCTACCGAAGCTAGATCAATGGACCTTGGAATTGCTGACAAACGAACGGGTGTTACGCCTACTAACTCATTCCTCAGGTGCAAGACAGATTATGAGAGATAAACAGCAGGCGGTATGGCTTTCTAAGGATACCGAAGATGGTGCTTACTATCTAGCAGTATTTAATCTAAGTGAAGAAGAGCGTAAGATTAGCGTAAACACAGAAGAGCTTGAGCTAGAAGGTTTTAGTGGCTATGTTTTTGAAGAACTATGGAGTAAAGAAAAGCTAGAAAATCTTGACCAGAGTTTTGAAACAAGAGTACCGATCCATGGAGCGAAGCTATATCGGGTGAGTAAATCTTTATAGGCATAAAAAGATAAAGGAATATAAGAAAGATCAGCCTACTTATTTCAAGCTTTTTACAAGACTATTTAAATAAATCCCTATCATGGCAACAAAAGCTATGATAGGGATTTTTGATTTATAAATAATCAAAATGTAGTAAATAATTCATAGTAGCCCTGCGGATACCCACATATGGGGCATGTTTCAGGAGCGCATTCTCCACTCATAATATTACCACATCCTAGGCAAATCCATAACCTCTCCTCTGATTTGCAAAACAATTCATTATTCTGAAAGGCATCGATATAGTAGTTTAGATGAGTATTTTGATTTAACTTAATATTAGCGATGCCACTAAACAAGGAGGATAAATCTTCAAATCCTTCTTCTTGAGCTATCTGTGCATATTCACGATACAATGCACTTTCTGTAACGACCTCCTCACTTGCTTCAGTTAAATTTTGAAGAGTATTTGTATCACCATTGAATATCACTCTTCGCAGTCTCTCAGCTATGAATTCTTCATGTCTTGATTCGGTATCAAATAGAAAACTAATCCCGATTAAATTTTCCTGTCTTGCTTTTTTTGAGAACAGCCCATACTTGGCATTAGATCTCAATTGGTCTTCATATGTATTTACTATATTTTGATAGGTACGACTTTGCTGAAACTCCATATTGCGCCTCCTTATTCAATCGAATTAATAACACTGTTTAAATATATGAGTTAGCAAAGTAGTTAATGAGATTAAATAAATAATTATTATCAATTTAACTAGAATATTGCTAGTAATTCCGCGTAATTAGGACAATGTATTATAAATAATACACGTATTTTATGCGAAAGACCTTAATTGTGTTATGCAAGTTGTATAAAAGTTCAACCTTACCGAAACGGCATTTACATACTATACTTAATACATCAAGAGAGCTCCAGTATTGCATTTGCCATAGAAACCGATGGGTAGATAGATGGTACGAAAATGTAATATAGGAATTCAATTGGGGACCATCATTACACAATCAAATTATGGAGGGTAAGAGAATGAGAAAAACGAAAAAAGCCTTGGCATTAATTTTGTCAGTTGTTCTAATCGGCGGCATGATGGCAGCTTGTAGTAAGAGCGATGATAAAAAGGACGGTACCGATGCTCCCGGCAAATCCACAGAGACTGATACGAACACCAATGTACCCGATACAGATGATGGCAAAGAGCCGGTTACTATGGAGACGATTACTGTTTGGTCCGATAATGCTCACGAGAAGGAATTGAGAGATAAGCAGATAGCAGAATTTAATGATACGGTTGGTAAGGAATTAGGCATTAAGATTGAATACACCGTATATGGCAGTAATTTCACCGATACCATTAAGATAGCAGCACAGGCAGGGGAAGCACCCGACTTATATCGATCTGATTCGAAATGGATGCAAGATTTCGTGAATGCAGATTATTTAACAGCGATAGAAGATCTGCCCGGAAGCGAAGAGTTCTTAAGCAAATACTCTAGCTTAGTAGCGAATCAAGCACATGTATTTAACGGCAAGACCTATACACTACCTTATAACCTGACAACCTATGGTTTTGTTATCAATAAGGACTTATTTGCAAAAAGCGGACTGAGTGAAGCAGATTATCCTAAGACCTGGGATGATGTACAGGCAGTAGCAAAGAAGATAACAGAAGCCTCCAATGGAACTGCATATGGATTTGGTGTCGCCCCGAGTGCACTTTGGACCATTACCTCCTTCTACACCATGGGAGCAGGACAGAACATCGGTCACTATGGTTTCGACTATGCGAAACAGCAGTTTGCATACTCAGATTATAATCCTCTAATTAAATCAATTGACCAGATGGTTGCAGATGGCAGCGTTATCCCTGGATTTGAGACGATGGATGCGGATATGCTCCGAGCTCAGTTCTCAGCAGGTACCATCGGCATGATGGGTGCAGCAAGCTTTGACGTAGCGGTATATAACACACAGTTCCCCGCACAGATCGACTGGGAAGTAATCGATATTCCTACC
Source organism: uncultured Herbinix sp. (assembly GCA_964391115.1). Lineage (GTDB taxonomy): Bacteria > Bacillota > Clostridia > Lachnospirales > Lachnospiraceae > Mobilitalea. Next base: position 15,969 of record CAYMLE010000005.1, read on the forward strand.
TTTGATGGGGCAGCTCCGAAGTACAAGGCCTTTGGTAATCCGACAAACCTCCTCTGTGTTGGTAAGAAGGCTATGGAGCACCCAGAAAAGGTATTAAAGGTTCTTGAATTCTTCTATGATGACAAGAATGCAGCTCAGATGTACGAGGAAGGCTTATACATACCAGTTAGAAGCGAGGCTATTTCATTAGCAATAAAACAGCCTGAGATGAAGAATTTCTCCTCATTTGCAAACTTTAGTGAAATCTTTACCATGGCTCCTGTTCCGGATACTCTGATCCAGTTTGAAGGTATTACCTACCGTGAAGCAATTGCTAATATGTGGACTGATCCTGCAGTAAACGATGTTGAGAAGACCATGAAAGAAATTGACGAGAAATACAATACAGCATTAACGGAAGTGCATCCTGCAACATTGGAACTATATAAACTTCCTGATAGTGTAACCATTGAACGAAGCAAATAGCAAAAATTGAACGAAGCAAATAGTAAAAATTGAATGACAACTCGATGTACATCAGGCATTGACTTCATAATATTATTTGATATGTATTGACTAACATTGTGTTATCGTTTGGACTGCCACCCGGATCCGGTTTCTTATATGGACAGAGCATCAACTCATTCATTACCGGGTCCCGGGGCAGTAATACAAACGGTTATCCGCTGCGATTGGTTTACAGGAAGGAACGTTTTTGGCTGGGAACAGGTGGACAGATGGGTTGGCAAAGGGAAACTCAAAGTAATCATGAGAAGAAGGAGATTACAAGTGAAGATGACAAAAAAAGAAATTAGTAAATCGTCAATAAAGGTTAAATGGATCAAAAAAGATTCCACCCAGGCGGTTATGATGCTAGCTCCGATGTTGATAGGTTTCTTGCTGTTTACATATGTACCAATAGCATATATTTTACGATACGCACTATATAATTCAAATGGCTTTACTGAGAAATTTGTAGGACTTGATAATTTTGTCCGTGTTTTTTCTAGGGATTCTGCTTATTGGAACTCCTTACTCAATACGATTATTCTAACCTTCGGTAAACTTGCGGTTGAAATACCCTTAGCACTTTTACTGGCAGTTTTACTTAATAGAGGTCAGAAGGGAACTGGATTTTTCCGAATCACATTATTCCTTCCAACCGTTATCAGTGCAGCGATTGCTGGTTTGATCTTCTCTCTGATGTTTGCTGCATTTAATGGTACCGTGAATGGTCTACTTCAGACCGCCGGACTGATTGATAAGCCAATCAGTTGGTTCAGTTTTAAGGGAACCGGTCTCTTTGTTATCGGCTTTGCCTCAGTCTGGAATAATTTCGGTATCAATATGATATTTTTCCTGATGGCCTTGCAGAGCGTTCCCAAGGAACTATATGAATGTGCAGATCTTGATGGCGTAAATCAATTTCAAAGATTCTTCAAGATAACGTTACCGATGATCGGACCTACATTCCAGGTGGTATTATTGAATGCTATCGTAGGAAGCTTAAAGATGGCAGATCTGATTCTATCTACAACGAACGGACAGCCAGGAGGTAAAACAGAGGTTGTTATGACCTATGTATTCAAATACTTCTTCGGCTATGACGGTCGAAAGATCGAAGTTGGTTATGCATCCTCCATGGCATTGGTAACAGCAGCAGTTCTGGCCATGATTTCCTTCATCTACATGAGATCCAGCAGAAAATTAGGCAAGGCATATTAGGAGGGAGCCAACATGCAACGTTCAAAAATTAAGAAATTAGGTGGAAATACCTTAGTATACATAATATTAAGTCTTATCTTCATCATTACAGTATTTCCTGTGTTCTATACCTTCATGGGATCCTTCAAAAGTAATATGGAGCTCCTGACAAATGGTAGAAAAATTATTCCCACGCAGTTCGTTACGGAGAATTATAAACAGGCATGGAAGCTGGCTAATTTTAAGCAGTACACGTTTAACAGCGTGTTCCTTTCCTTCTTCATCGTAGTTGGGACTATCTTCACCAGTACGATAGCAGGCTATGTGTTTGAAAGAGGACAGTTCAAGGGTAAGAATCTTATCTTTGCCATGGTAATCTCCTCTATGTTTGTATCCTTGGGAAGTCTTACCTTATATCCACAGCTGATGATAGCCAAATTCTTTGGTATTAATACCTCCCTTTGGGGTGTCATCATTATACGAGTATTCGGTATGAATGTTACTAACTTATTTGTTACGAGATCCTATATTCGTACCTTATCCTTAGAAATAGATGAATCAGCCAAGGTGGATGGTTGTACTTTCTTTCGGATATACCGAAGCATTATTTTCCCACTACTAAAACCCTTGATTGCCACTTTGGCGATACTTGAATTTCGTTTCGCATGGAACGATTATCTGATGCCGATGGTATTTACATTATCCAATCCTAAGCGTATGCCTCTGGTTGTTGGTATCATGAATCTAAAAGGCTCGGGAGCAGCAGCTTCCTCCTGGAATTTGATGTTAGCAGGTACCTCCATTGCAATCATTCCAATGGTACTGGTATATGCAATCTTTAATCGCTACTTCATCCAGGGTCTGACGGCCGGTGCAGTAAAAGGGTAACGGAGGATACATCCCCTAACAATATTAATATTAAGAAAGGAAGTAATAGAATGACAAATCAAGAATTAATCAAAGAGCTTAGAAGATTTAGAAATGCAGACTTATCAGATGCCATGGATGCTTTGGGTCTGGTAGATAAAGGAACAATGGACGAGAAGATGAGGCCGCTCCGTGCCGGAATAGAATTCAAGGGCTTTGCTCATACCGTGAAATTATTGCCGAAACAGGATAATGTTAAAGTATGTAAAACGGTTGAGGAGTGGAGAGAAGAGTTAGGTATAGGTTGCAATGACATCTATAACTTTGTGGATACGGTTACAAAGGAAAACGGTAAAGATATGGTTATCGTTGTTGATATGGATGGTATCCGTGGTGGTGTATGGGGCTCTGAGATCTCTATGACCATGATGGAGCGAGGAGTGGAAGGCTTTGTTATTGATGGTGGTTGCCGCGACTCGTATGAGACTAACCTGGAGAAGGCTCCAGTATTCTGCACCAGAAGAACCTTTACTCATGCCTATGGACGAGTAACCAGAGGTTCGATAGGCACACCGGTTAACTGCGCTGGGGTGACCGTTAAGGAAGGCGATATCATCTGTGGTGATGATGATGGAGTACTGGTTATTCCGAGAGAAGTTGCAGAGGATGTTATCCAGTTTGCTAAAATGCAGCTAGAGGATGATATTCGTGTAAGAAGCGAACATTATAAGAACCTTGGACTAGAGCCGGATGAATCGCTAGAACGATTAATGAGATAAATGCTTACCCATATTGCTGCAAACCAATGTAACAACCAATGATGATATCTACCTCCCCGAAAGCTTATCTGATTATACCATAAGTATTATTCCCCCAAAACCTATGCGTAATCACCGATTAACTTTTCGGGGAGTTTGATAATATTTATGGCTGATATGGTGTCCTTGCAGCATTTTTTCTATATGACGAGCTGGTTTAGGCTGAATGAAATGGTAGGTGCAAAGATGATTCATATTATCAATGAAAAAATAGAACTATCCGATGCCATATGGTTTGCGATCAATCATTGCTGCAAAGAAGTTAGTAAAAAGGATATTGATCCCTGTTTTACGCTGGTTCTGGAGTTGGATGATACGGTAAGGTCTCAGGGTTATATCAGGAGATGCTTTGAAGATAAGGTCACTCTATTCTGCTCAGACGAAGCAGGCTTTATGTACGGAATTCTGGACCTAGAGAAAGAGATCTGCCAGGACACTACCCTAAATGACATCGGCGATAGAGAAGTATCCCCTTATCTAACGAATCGGGGAATTAAGTTCAACATTCCCTTGGATGCCAGAACTCCCAGCTACTCCGATGCTTCTGATTCTGCGGTAGAGAATATTGTACATATGTGGGAATATGATTTCTGGACTGAATTCTTAGACCGGATGGCCCTAGATAAGTATAATGTTTTATCGTTATGGAATCTGTCACCCTTTCCTTCCTTGGTCTGGATACCGGAATATCCTCGGATAGCACTGGAGGATGTGAAGAGAGCCAAACTACCTGCAAAGGCTGATTTAAGTGGATGGGGAATGTATTCCGAAGATATGGAGGAAAGCCTAGTTACGGTAAAGAAGCTGACCATTGGTGAGAAAATTGCTTTCTGGCAGTCTGTTATGGAATACGCGAAGAACCGCTGTATAAAGATCTTCCTATTTACCTGGAATTTGTTTATCTATGGTACGGAAGGAAATCCCTATGGCATCACCTGTGATCAGAGCAATCCGGTGACAAAGGATTATATCTACTCTGGAACAAAAGCGCTGATGGATACCTATCCTCTATTGGCTGGAATTGGAGTGACCTCAGGTGAGCATATGCGACGGGATGAGGGTGATATCCCCTTCCTCGCGGATTCTTATGGAAGAGGAGTTAAGGATTATCTTAAGGAGCATCCGGAGAGAGAATTTGAGTTTATTCATCGGATGCAGTATACCCGCTATGACAGTATTCTGGAGGAATTTCGCGATTTCCCCTGTCCGTTCAGTATTAGCTTTAAATACTCCCAAGCCCATATGTATTCTAGCACGAAGCCTTCCTTTATCAATTCCTTCCTACAGGAAAAAGCTTCGGATCTGAAGATCTGGTTGACTGTCCGAAATGATGATTATTATATGTATCGCTGGGGTGATCCGGAATATGCTCGAGAATATCTTAAGAGTATGCCCTCAAGTATCATGAATGGATATTATATGGGAGCAGATGGCTATACCTGGGGAAGAGATTATATGGACCTTAGAGATTCCACACATCCTATGTTTATAGCCAAGATGTGGTATATGTTCTCTATCTGGGGACAGCTATCCTATAACCTTAACCTTCCTAAGGAATATTTTATGGAGGTACTTACCAACCGCTTTGGTAAAGCGGCTTCTAAACTGCAGGAGGCTTGGAGTAATGCCTCTGCTATCTTTTCAGAATTCAATCAGGTGCATTGGCATGATTATGATTTTCAATGGTATCCGGAAGGTTGCTGTATGTATAATTTTGAGACAGATAAGCTAACCTTTGCAGAAATTAATGAATTCATTACCTGTCCTGCCATGCCCGGATGTGATTATTACAGTGTAGCAGAATATACCGAAACCTATCTACGTGGGGATCCTTTGGAGAAGATAAGTCCCATCGAAGCAGCAGCATCGATTCGTAATCATGCGGAGCAGGCACTGATCTTTGTGAAGCAGATACTGGAGTCAGATCTTGAACAGATAGGGCAGGAGCTTACATGTACCCTGTCGGATATCGAAGCGTTAGGTTTCTTAGGAAGATACTATTCAGATAAGCTGGAAGCGGCTGTTAAGCTTTCTTTATTTCGTAGAACAGGCAATCGAAAGCTACAGGAGGAAGCAGTTAACCTTCTTAAAAAAGCCTCGGATAACTGGATTATATATTCTGCCAAATCAAAGAAAATGTACCGCCCGCAGCTACTAACAAGATTGTGTGGTATCGTGGATGTACAGAGGTTTGATACATTAACGAAGTTAGATATATTAACCGCTTTGGAAGACTAGTAATAACTGTGTAAAGGAGTAAAAATAATGGCGTGGTGGGATAATTATCCTTGGAGAATGATACAGACAAATTTACGGGAAATTGATATGGAGGATATCTCGGCTGAACAGTTTGTAAGTGATCTGCTGGACTTTAAAGCAAATGTAGTATTATTGAATGCGGCAGGCATTATCGCCAGTTATCCAACGAATCATTCCTTTCATTACCAGAGTCCATATCTGCATGGAGATCGTTTAGAAACAATTGTGGAGCTCTGTCATAAGCACGGTATTCGAGTGTTAGCAAGAACTGATTTTTCCAAGGTTCGAAGGGTATTGTATGAGAAACATCCGGAATGGGCTTTTCGGACAAAGGATGGACAGATTATGGATTATAACGGAGATGTCCAGGTCTGCATCAACGGAGAGTACCAGCAGAAATATGCGCTTGAAATCATCAAGGAAATGTTTGATATGATACCCTTTGACGGATTGTTTTGTAATATGGGTGGTTTTCAGACACGGGATTATGATTTTAAGAATTACGGTAACTGCCATTGTGAAAACTGCCGCAGGAAATTTAGGGAGTTATACGGGCAGGAGCTACCAGAAAAGGAGGATTTAAAAGATCCAATCTACGGTATGTATCTCAAATTCCAGGAGGAGATCCTGACGAAATACCGTAAAAGAATCGTAGCTTTTGTAAAAGGGATCAATAAAGAAATATGTTTTGATGATGAGGCCTATGCTAGGATAGAAGCAGCTACCGAATATAAAATCAAACTTCCCCATTGGCAATACCACGCTTCCAGTAACTGCCGAGCGATATTGGGGGATGGAACAAGCAATATTATCTGTTCAAATACCTCTGTTGATTATATTGGTTATGCCTACCGTCATGTTGCAGTCAGTCCTGCTCTTCAGGAACTGAGACTGTGGCAGAATTTGACCAATCTCGGAGCGTTGGATTATTTTCTGATTGGAAGGATTGATAATCATCTAGACCGGTCTGGATTCCAGAGAATTAAGAAAGTATTTGCCTTTCATGAAGAACACGAACAAGCTTACCTTGGACTTAAATCAAAGGCAGAAGTTTTACTAAAGAGAACCCATCGTTGGGAGGCAAGCCCGGAAGAAAAGGGCTGGATCAGGACCTTAACAGAGAGCCACATTCCCTTCGCAGAGATACTTCCCGCGGAGTTTTTGCATGTTGATTTGAACCGATATCGCCTATTGATTCTACCAGATATCAAATCGATAACGAAGGAAGAGGGTCGAACGATTGACACCTATGTGAAGAATGGTGGTAGGGTCATCGCTAGCGGAGAAACTGGTCTATACGATCCCTATTCTGGATTGAGAAGTACTCAACTGCTGGAAAGCCTTGGAGTAGAGCAGGTACAGAAGATTAGAACAGATATGTTATCCTCGATGTTTTTAGTCGAGGAGAAGGATAAAGAAATACTGACCTCCTATAAAGATACGGATGTGATTCCCGTCGGCGAAATTATGGTGTATAATAAGATTAGCCCGGATGCAGAGCAATATCTGAAACTAATTCCACCCCATAAATATGGTCCACCAGAACGGTGCTATTTTACTGAGATTACGGAGCTACCTGGGATGACCAGATATCATTATGGTCAAGGTTACTCGGTATACATCCCCTGGCTTCCTGGAAGCTTCTACAACCTGGGAGGGCACAGTAACACATTCTGGTTCATGAGAGATATTCTTCAAAACCTGTGTGGAATAAGATCCATTGCACCAGCACTGAATCCAATGGTGGAGGTCAGTCTCTCCGAAAGAAGCAATGGGGAGATCTTTATTCAATTAGTAAATAATAGCGGTTGCTTCGGATTAAGCTTCTTTGATCCCCTACCGATGTTCCATTGCAAACTGGAGATAGCATCGGAGAAGAAACCGATATCAGCAACTAGTCTAAAAAATGGGAAATGCGTTCCCTTAGAATACAAGAACCAAATGATATATCTTGAGCTGGAGGAGTTAATTGAATACGATGCGATAACGATTTCCTTCTAAGGTGCTCATACAATTACATAGACTTTAATGTTTCGCAAGCGCTTATATGGATTAATTAGAATTGCGAAACTCGTAAACTATAGATATTGTATGAACACCAAATGCTGTTCCGAAGCGGAAGTTAAGCGGAATGAGCGTTGAAGCGGAGGAACATGTAGTTGGTGTCCATACAATTACATTGACTTTATTGTTTCGCAAGCGCTAACATACATTTGTTATCGAAAGGAGAGCTACGAATGAAAGACAGTATCCATAAATATTTTCAGGTAGGAACCATCCTCTGGATGAGTTATCCGCCGACGAAGTATGATTATAAGGACTCCCTTTGCAGAATTTTGAAAGATGATTATTTTGATGCAATTGAGATAACTCAGATAAAGGATGACAGCTTACGAGCAGAGGCAAAGGCATTACTCGCACAATCCCATATGAAGGTATGCTATGGTGCTCAGCCCCGTCTGTTGTCTACGGGCTTAAATCCCAATGATATCGACGAAGAGGGAAGAAAGAAAGCGGAAGCAACTTTGATTGAGGCAATCGATGAAGCCGAGTATCTTGGTGCAAAGGGAATTGCATTTCTTGCTGGCAAATGGGAGAATGAGACGAAGAACCAAGCCTATGAGCAGTTATTAAAGACGACGATAAATGTCTGCAATTATGCTAGCAAAAAAGATATGACCGTGAATCTTGAGGTATTTGATTACGATATGGATAAAGCGGCTTTGATCGGCCCAGCACCCTATGCTGCCAGGTTTGCAGAGGATGTCAGGAAGCATTGTAATAATTTTGGGCTTCTGGTGGATCTTTCTCATTTCCCAACCACTTATGAAACGAGTAAGTATGTTATTCAAACATTAAAGCCTTATATTACCCATCTTCATATTGGTAATGCAGTAGTAAAGCCTGGCTTTGATGCCTATGGCGATAAGCATCCTCGATTTGGCTTTCCTGATAGTGCCAATGACACACCGGAGCTTTTGGATTTTTTCCGGGTATTGAAAGAGGAGGGATTTTTTGACCAGGAGAACCCATATGTGCTTTCCCTGGAGGTAACACCTCGAGAAGGAGAGGACGGAGACATCGTTCTGGCTAATACAAAGAGAGTAATCAACAGGGCCTGGACTTTGCTTGAGGATTAGACGGAAAGGATGAAATAGATATGAAGATAGTCATATTAGACGGATATACAGAGAATCCCGGTGATTTGAGCTGGGAGGGGATAGCCAACCTAGGCGAGCTTACAGTATATGATAGAACCCCAGCGGAGCTGGTGGTAGAACGAATTGCGGATGCTGAAATTATCTTCAGTAATAAAACAGTTATTTCAGAGGATATCCTATCCCAGTGTCCTAATATCAAGTTTATTGGTGTGCTGGCAACGGGTTATAACGTAATCGATATCGAGGCAGCGAAAAGAAAGGGCATCATTGTAAGTAATATCCCTGCTTATGGGACGGATGCAGTGAGTCAATATACCTTTGCGCTTCTGTTAGAGCTTTGTCATCATGTCGGTGCTCATTCCGATAGCGTAAAACGCGGGGAATGGGCCAGTGCTAAGGATTTCTGTTACTGGAATTATCCTTTGATTGAGCTTGTAGGCAAGACCCTAGGAATTATCGGATTAGGTAAAATCGGGAGGGGGACCGCCCGAATTGCTCAAGCATTTGGAATGAAGGTCGTGGCTTATAATCCTAGACCAATTCCTAAGGAGCATATCATCGGTAATACACAGCAAGTAGACTTGGAAGAGTTGTTCGCTCTCTCCGATGTGATTTCGCTCCATTGTCCGCTGTTTCCGGAGACGATGGGCATGATAAATAAGGATACAATTCATAAGATGAAGGATGGAGTCCTTATAATCAACAATTCTCGTGGCCCTCTGATTGTTGAGGAGGATTTGCGGGATGCCTTAATAAGCGGTAAGGTTGCTGGTGCTGCGGTGGATGTCGTATCTACCGAGCCTATCCAGGGGGATAACCCGCTTCTTTCTGCACCAAATATGATTATTACACCTCATATTGCTTGGGCACCGAAGGAAGCAAGGCAACGGCTGATGGATATCGCTGTAGATAATCTTAAAGCGTATCTTAAGGGGTCACCAATCAATGTCGTATCATAGGAGTATCATATGTCACCTGCTGCAATAACATTAAATCAAATACTGATCATATTCATCATCATAGTCATTGGAATCATATGCTATCGGGTTAAGCTGATTGATGAAGCTACCAATGCGAAACTATCCAATATCCTACTGATGCTGGTTAATCCCATGGTAATCTTTGTTGCATATCAGAGAGAATTTTCCAAGAATCTTTTGGAGGGGTTACTAATATCCCTGTTATTATCCGTGGTTACCCATGTCGTAAGCATTCTGGTTTCTTATCTTTTAATAAAGAAAAAGAAGCGTGAAAATATTAGGATGGATGGCATAACAATCAAAAAATATATTGATAACAACGAGGTAGAGGTCGAACGACTTAGCGTTATTTACTCAAATGTTGGCTTTATGGGCATCCCCTTGGTGAAAGGGATCTTTGGCTTGGAGGGCGTCTTCTATGTAACGGCTTCCATTACTGTATTTAATATCTTCCTTTGGACCCATGGGGTTATTATGATGTCAGGAAGCAATGAGTGGAGTTTGAAAGCTTTGGCAAAGAAGCTGATGTCACCCTCTATCATTGCGATTATCATCGGCTTGGTCTGTTTCTTATTCCAAATCATGGTTCCGAATGTAGTGAAAGAAGCTTTTACACATATCGCAAATCTGAATACACCCTTTGCTATGCTGATAGCTGGTGTTACCATCGGTAAGACAAATATTATAAAGCTACTGAAGAAATTCAGGGTATATTACGTTACTTTTCTTAAGCTCATACTCATACCAGTATTGCTCCTTCTGATCTACAGTAGGTTTCCAATCAACGAGATGGTATTTACCACAGCAGTTATAATGGCTGCAGCTCCGTCAGCTACGACCGGAATTCTATTTTCAATAAAATATGGAAAGAATTCCATTCTAGCGGCAGAGATTTTTACCATTACTACCTTACTGTGTGCAATTACAATACCATTGATTGTTAGGCTTGCTGAAATCATGCATTCGTTGTAATACGAATAAGCTTGGCAGGTCTTCACTGTCGAGCTAGATTAGAATTCTGAGGGTGTAAAGCAATAGTTTAGAAGGATTGGAGGCAGAATCGTGAAAGCCATAACAAAACGTACCGCGTTATTCATGCTGACCGTATTCATGATATCAACCTCATTATCCGGATGTTATCAGGATAATGGAGTACGGAATGATCATATGGTCAATCCTGAGATTGAGATGGGTGGCGAGGAACAGACAGAGAAGCTTGTGCTAGAGAAGATCCGGGTATGGTCCGATAATGCCCATGAAAAGGACTTACGATTACGTCAGATTGAGGAGTTCAACTCAACCATTGGCAAAGAGCATGGGATAGAAATTGAGTATACGGTCTACGGCTCCCATTACCAGGAGGCCATTAACGCTGCAGCACAGAGTGGAGATGCACCAGAGCTTTTTCGACCTACCTCAAACTTTCTTACGAATTTCGTGGAGTCCGGTTATATGGTTCCAATCACCGAACTGCCTGGTGGGGATGAGTTAGTCGCTCTATATGAAGGGAGTCTGGTGAATAACCAGCATATATTTGATGGAGAGGTATATACCTTACCCTATAACCTGACGACTTATAAACTGATTATTAACAATGACTTATTTAAAAAAGCAGGAATTAAGGAGTTGCCGAAAACCTGGGAGGATGTCAGAGGAGCTGCCAAAAGGATAACCGAAGCTGGAAAAGGTAAGGCCTTTGGTTGGGTACTTGGCCTGCAATCAGACTGGATGATTAGTTCCTATTTAATCCGACCAAATGGTATCAATGTAGGACATGCGGGCTTTAACTATAGGACGATGCAATTTGAGTTCGCGGCCTTTGCCCCTGTTATAGAGACAGTGCAGGGTATGATTGAGGATGGAAGCGTATTTCCGGGATATGATGGCTTGGATGCTGATGCAGCTCGAGCTCAGTTTGCCGAAGGAAGAATCGGCATGATACCCGGTGCAAGTTTTGATATCAATGTATATAATGATCAATTTCCTGCAAACTGCGACTGGTCTGTTGTACCGATTCCAGCATTTACTGAGAGTGGTTCACCCTATAAGGAATTTGCCGATGCTACCACACTTCTGGGCGTAGGAACTGCAGCGCTGGATAAACCAGAGAAAGTACTGGAGGTTCTGAAGTTTTTCTATTCGGATGAAAATGCAGCCCAGATGTATGAGAACTCCTTATACATCCCCTTCCGCCAGGAAGCAATTGATAAGGCAACTAAGATCCCGGTTCAGAGAGGATTTGCTGATTTTGCTAATATTCCCAACAAGGTTATTATGCTACCTACACCGGAAAATCGTGTTTTGGTTGAGGGAAATGCCTACCGGCAGACAATTGCGGATTGCTTTGCTGGAACATACGAGGGACAGGAGATAAAGGCTATACTTGCTGATTTGGACCAGAGGTATAACTTAGCGCTGAATCTCTTGGGTCCGGAGATTTTAGAGGAGTATGAACAAACAGAAGAGATATTGAATAATTTTAATCGACAATTTAAATAGATATGGTAAAGACAACTCGTAGAACAGTAACTAAACATTAAGAATGGAGGCAAACCAATGAGATATACCATCAAGGAAAAACAGGTGGAAGTGAAGAAGGAAGTTGATATCCTTATCGTAGGTGGAGGACCTGCTGGAGTCGGTGCTGCAGTTGCTGCGGCAAGAAGTGGAAAGAGCGTTTTGTTGTTAGAGAAGAGGGGCTTTCTGGGTGGGAATATAACAGGGGCCTATGTAGAGACCTGTAATCATTTCCTACATGGAACCACGTTTCATGCCAATGGAATCTATGCTGAGATAGAGGAGAAATATAAGGAGAGGTATGGCAGATCCCATGATATAAGAAAAAACTCTCCTCATCGCTTCAGTAGTGAATACTTGAAAATATTCCTAGATGATTTTCTTGCAAACGAAGGGGTGGAGATCTTATTTCATTCCTTTGTAAATGATGTCATCCTAGAGGACACGAAGATTCAGTGCGTTATTATCCAAAGTAAAATGGGACCTCTGGCTGTAAAGGCAGAAATAATCATAGATGCTACTGGAGACGGAGATGTGGCTTTCAGCGCCGGTGTACCCTATGAGCAGGGTAGGGATCTGGATGGCCTATGTCAACCGGGTACCGTCAATTTCCGAATTGCGGGTGTGGATGTGGACAAACTAACTGGCGAGGTGGATGGACTAAAGGTAATTGGACAAAAGTTCAATGAGGACTATCGGGCTGGAATTACAGGTTTAAATTGTAAGCGCCAGGATCTTCCCTTTGGCCGTTTGACATCAGCCGGTGTCGTATCCTATGTAAACTATCCCTGTGCTTATAAGATAGATCCTACTGACGTGGAGGGTCTTACCCAGGGTGAGATAGAATGTAGACAGTACATAGCAGAGTTTTATGAATATGCGAAGAAGAATTTCGAAGGGTTTGAACACATTGAAATTGCATCCATTGCCCCAGAGATAGGCTTCCGAGATAGTAGAAGAATAAAAGGCTTGTATCGATTGACAAAAGAGGATATTGAGGCACAGACGGTGTTTGAAGATGCAATTGCAGTATATCCAAGAATTTATGACATGCTGTCCCCGGATGGTAATATGGATGGTGATGGTAAGATGGAAGGGCTGGGTTATGAGGGGCATATCTATGAGCCCATTCGAGATTCAAGGAGTTATACCATTCCTTACCGCAGTCTGATCCCAGTGGATGTCGATAATCTGATCGTTGCCGGAAGATGTATCAGCGCTGATCATGTGGCAGAGAGTAGCATCCGTGGAATTTCTGCCTGTATGCTGACTGGGCAGGCTGCCGGAGCAGCAGCGGGACTAGCTTGCAAGAGCGGCATCGCTCCGAAAGCAGTCAATGTGGTTGAGTTACAGGGTATCTTAAAGCATCAGGGAGTGGAATTACCCGAATAATAGGATACCACTTGCATAAAACTGTTTTTTATATTAATCAAAAGTAATATATGTAAAAGGCACCTTATGATACACCACACAGTGTTTTGCAACACTGATTGTGTGAGTATCATAAGGTGCCTTATGTATAATAAAGATCAATTGTTCAACATTGTTCTACGAATTTGCGCTATTCTTAATGATGCTATCAAAATCGGATTGTTTTAGTAGTTTTACTACATCCTTCATTCCCTTCATCTCAAATTTTTTCAGAATACTGTTTACCTGGCTCTTAACCGTTGCAGGTGATACAAATCTGGTCTCTGAGATGGTTTTATAGGTATTACCATCGTAGAAGCATTTGAGGATCTCGAATTCGCTGTTGGTCAACTTTGATATAATGTTTAAGGTATAGATCATACTGTTTTGTTGAGTTTTCAGCCTAGAGAATTCGTCAATGATCTTATCAGCAATTCCGGGGCGTAGCATTAACTTATTGGCATAAACCGTACGAATGGAGTTAACGATCTGAGAGATGGAATCAGTCTTTACGATATAATCCATGACTCCAGCACAATAAGCTTGGAATAGATATTCATCCTCCTCATGGATGGTTAGAATAATGACTTTAATGTCGGGATTAATCGCTTTGATAGCATTTGTTGCATCGATACCAGCTGTTCTGGTCTCCATCTGGATATCCATTAGGATGACATCCGGCTTTAATTCTCTGGCTTTCTGGACTGCTTCAATACCGGAGGAGGCCAAACCTGCAACTATGATATCAGGTTCCTTTGATAGGACCATACTAAAATATTCTCGGATGTCCATCATATCATCTACGATTAATAATACTATCTTATCCATGCTATACATCCCCATTCTTTACTTGATAAATTAACAGGCTGCTACGATATCAATTCAATCACCTTTTGCTCATAGGTAGAAGGATCTCAACATTTGTATATTCGCCAGGACGACTTCTAATTCTAAGATGTCCGCAATGGGCTGTAATAACCCGGAAGACATAGGATAGGCCCATGCCCCAATTGTTTTGCTTTGATTTTGTAGAAAAATATGGGGTAAAGATCTTCTTTAAATGCTTCTTCGGTATTCCGCAGCCACTATCTTTGATCGACAGATAGATCCATTCTTTGCTGGAATCAACGGTAATGCTGATTTGGGCATCTTTACTTTCTTTGCTGTTAATCGCATCGACGGCATTTGAAATTAGGTTACTGATCACCTGGGTCATATGATACGTGTCATAATTACAATATACAGGATTATCGTGGTAGGTAACGGTAAGTTTGATATGGCTTGGTAGTGTGACTTCCTTTTGTGCGGATTCGATGGCATCAATTAAGTTGTTTTTAATTGTGCGAACCTTTAACTCTTTTATATTATCCAGTGTCTTTGATATGGCGTGCATATGATTATCAGTTATGTTAGCAATCTTTTGAAGCTTTTCTCTACCCTCCTCAGTCCCATAGCTCTTCATCGCCTCCTCAGATAGAATTTTAATATTAAACATTATATTCTTATCGGAGTGTAGAACATCCTTTAGATTGGTGTTTAGAAGCTTCAAGTTCTTTTTGATGGCCCGTTCTCGAATACCATTAATCATGCTATCGGACTTGAACTTAAAGGTAATGTATAGAATAAGTAGCAATATTATTAAAGATAACACTGGCAGCAGGGTAGCGTAGCTTTTCGGAACAACGACTCCCAATTTATAACGCCAGAAGGCTGAGGTAAATACATTATGAATGGAGGTTTTGAATGCCCCGGTGTAAAAGACATAGAAAAAGATGGTGTTTAACAAACTGATGCTTATGGCTAAACCCAGTAGCTGCTCCGAAAAGAAGGAAACTTTATTTTCCTTGAAATTACGGAACAATAATATAATTGGGTACATCATGTACAAGAAGGAAATTATAACCATGATAACATCTAGAACCGTAAACAATTGTATCCACATTTGCTGTCTCTGCCCTTGCAACTGATGTTTCGCAAGATATATATAAAAGGCTGTATTCGGATGATAGAAAATAAAATACAAGAGGGGAAAGGTAGCTAATGCAGCATACCTTAATATGTGCTTTACTTGTTTTGCACCCTGTTGCTTGCCCTTGACATTTTTGCTGAAGGTAATTGCAAATAGCATGATGGCAATTAAATAAGATACAATACCCAAGTTCCTTAGGATTTGAAGACTGGACAAGGATAATCTTAAGATACGGCTTAAGAATAGAAACATCCGGTACTCAATTCCACCGTATAGATAGTAGGAGGGTACAAGGTAGTTGCTGCTCTTAAATATTTCTAAAACGATGGTTAACATAGAGATACTCATGCCGAATACCATCAATATAAATAACAAGTTGTATTTACTTTTTAAGTTCCGGATAGCAAGAACGATTGAGAAAAATGCCATAAAGGTAATTGTAAGTGCCATAGATCCTCCCAATATAACCTGTTTATTATGTTCAGCTGCAACATCATAGAAAACCCCATTTATATTATACCATATCATCCATCAGATGTAAGGTGGATAAAAAGTACAACCACTAAAAAAGATGTGACCCCAATAAGTTAGTCTTTATTGAGGCCACATCAAAGTTCATTTAGATATAAGTTCGCTTAAATATAAAAATCATTTAAATATAAGTTCACTTAAATAGAAGATCATAAATATGAGTTCATTTACAAATGAGTTCTTTTCAATATGAGTTCATTTATATAAGGTTTATTTTCTTTATCTAAGGTATATTATTTTCTTTCGAGGGTATATTCCTCTCCAGCATTAACCTCAAAGCGAAGGATTCCACCATCCAAGGTATAAGGATGGAGGATATCATTGCATTTAACATGGTAGGAATCCTGCTGCTTACATTTAATAGCTACAAAGGTATTCGAATCAGTATCTTGTGTCATGGCTATACCAGGCTTTATCACAGCCTTCGTCAGCTGTCCCTGACTCCATTCGATATCGAGCTCATAGTTACCCCTAGCCCGTACACCCCTCAGGTATCCTTCTGCCCATTGTCTTGGTAATGCAGGTAGCAGATGAAGAATACCTTCATTGCTTTGCAAAAGCATCTCTGTAATTCCTGCAGTGGCACCAAAGTTTCCGTCAATCTGGAACGGAGGATGGGCGTCAAACAGGTTAGGATAGGTGGAGTTCGCTAGTATGGTGTGAACATACTTGTGAGCATTTTCGCCGTCCCATAACCTAGCCCACATATTAATGATCCAGGCACAGCTCCAGCCAGTATGACCGCCACCATGGGAAAGCCTACGTTCCAAAGTATTCCTTGCAGCTGTAGCAAGCTTGGGTGTGTGATCCACGGTGATCTCCCCTGCTGGATATAGTGCAAAGAGGTGGGAGATATGTCTATGCCCTATTTCAATTTCTTCGTACTCCTCTGGCCATTCCATAATCGTATCGTTTTTACCTATCTTAAGTTCTGGAAGCTTATTCATTGTGACAACTAATTCTTGGGCAAATTCCGGATCAATATCCAGTATTTTGGTGGACTGGACAGTCGCTTGAATTAGGGTACGTAGTATGGAATTATCCATCGTTGGTCCTGCACATATCGCCGTCTGATATCCGTCCTCTGTCTGATAAGTATTTTCAGGAGATAAGCTAGGGCAGGTGACTAGTCTTCCTTGCTCATCCTCTACGAGAAAATCAAGGAAGAACTCACAGGCTTCTTTCATTGTTGGATAACTTTTGGCAAGAAATTCGTTATCCAACGTATATTCATAATGATCCCAGAGATGAAGGCATAGCCAGGCAGCACCCATCGGCCAATAGGTGGAGGTGGGCCAGGAGTCCTGGGGCGATGCATCTCCCCAAATATTCGTATTATGGTGGGCCATGAAGCCTTTGCAGCCATACATTTCCCTAGCCATAATTCGTCCTTTTTCCTTCAGCTTCTCAATTAGCTGAAAGAGTGGTTCATGGCATTCCGATAGATTACATTGTTCAGCAAGCCAATAATTCATCTCAGTATTGATATTAATGGTATATCGACTACCCCAGGGGGCCTGAAGCATGTTATTCCATATTCCTTGGAGATTTGCTGGAAGTGCAGAATCCTTTCTGCTGCTTGCAATAAGAAGATACCTTCCATATTGATAATAAAGAGCAACCAAGGAGCTATCAATGTTGCCATCCGACATTCTCATAATTCTTTCATTGGTCGGAATATAATCATATAATTTATCCTCACCAAGTGAAATGTCCATTCGTTTATAGAGTTTAGTATATTCCGTGATATGATCGTTCTTTATGGAAAGAAAGCCTTTTTGTTCAGCAGATATAAGGCGTTCCATACAGGTCTTCTCTGGATCCTCATTATTATAATCTGTGGCAGCCGTAAATAGGAGAAATAAATCGGAGCTATTTTGGATTTTAATCATTCCATCTTCACAGACGGCACTACCGACTTTGCCCCAACCAGTAAAACCAGGGATTATCTTGAGCATGGCACAATATTGTATCGCATCGTCCGCACAAGATCCTTTCATTACTAAGGAAAGTGGAAGCGGTCCTGCTTCAATACGGCAGTCCGAAGACCTTGCTAAGGATGCTTCTAGCTGAATATTTAAGCCATCCGAAGCCTTCATAGACATAGCATACACATTGTCTACTGCGCTAACCAGACTTTCAATCCGATAATTTACACCATCTATACTATATCTCACTCTTGATATTGCTGTTTCAAGGTCAAGCTCTCTTCGATAAGAATGAATTGTTTCTTTTTCTTCCCCATAGCCGAAATTTAAAAGAATATTGCCTAAGGTCTGATAGGAGCCTTGATCGTTACAGATATAGGCCTCCTTTGCCAAAAGATCAGCTTCTTTCAAGTTGCCATCAAGAATACACTGTTGAACCTTCTTAACTAAGCTCTCCTTGTTGGAATTTATAGAGTTGTTTTTGTTTTCGTATGGGCATTGTTTTTCGCCTGAGCTCCAAACCGTTTCCTCGTTCACTTGAATATTCTCATGAAAAGGATCCCCGTATACCATTGCTCCAAGTCTTCCGTTACCTAGAGGAAGAGCTTCAACCCAAGTAGAGGCGGGTTTGTCGTACCAAAGCTTCATCGTGCTGTTATTGTCCAAATTAATCCACCTTTCAAACTATTGCTAATATCTAAATTGTATTGTCTGTTATAAATACAGTATAAATTCCAGAAATAATTTTTCAATACATTAAACAATTTTTTTAATGTAGTATATTCGCTTTCGTATTGGATCATTTATTGCATAGCATAAAACCGCTGTCCTATTCCTCGTATGCCATAGGACAGCGGTTTTATATGTTTCATATATTATTCTATTATTATTTGCACTAGGCTCTTAAAGCAGTATAATTTTTCGCTATAACATCCCAATTAAGGAGATCAAAAAATGCCTTTACATAATCTCCTCTAAGATTTTTATATTTCAGATAGTATGCATGCTCCCAAACGTCAATGCCAAGAATTGGGATCCATTCTCCCTGACTCTCCATAATGGGGTTATCCTGATTAGGGCTGGAGGATACTTTTAAATCTCCGTTCTTATTGGTACTTAGCCAAGCCCAGCCAGAACCGAATCGGGTTGCGGCAGCAGCAGACAATTTATCTTTTAATGAGGCATAATCACCAAAGTCTTTAGCAACCTGCGTAGCCAAATCACCAGAAGGCTGATTGCTTCCACCGGGCTGTAGTGATTCAAAATACAAGTTGTGGTTGTAGAAACCACCACCATTATTCCGTACTGTATTTTTTAGAGCCTCATCTGTAATACTAGATAAGCTTTTTAAAATTGCTTCAATTGAGGAAGCTGAGAATTCGGGCAACTTTTCAAGTGCAGCATTCAAATTGGTCGTATAAGCAGCGTGATGCTTCGTATAGTGGGTAATCATGGTGAGCTCATCAATATGAGGTTCCAAACTGTTAAAATCATATGTTAATTCGATCTGTTTAAACATAGTATATACACTCCTTCCAAAAGACAATTAAAATCTACTCAATAACTAGATTTTAATAAATTAAATTGCGTTCAATGAATATACTCCTATTATTGCATAGTTAATCCGGAAAATCAACCACTATTTATAAATATATATTTATGTTTTATTAGTTTATTAGACAAAATTAGCAAGAGACCTATAAATATTGGTGAAATATGGTTTCCTTATTGCCAGTATAAGATTTATAACAATAGGAACAATAAAAATATATATGAAATTAGGTTTAGAAGTTAAATATAATATAAAACAATTGATAGACCGCTCATCATTTAATCATTTTATATATAAAAACTTTTGGTGTTTTTTATAATCATTGGACAAACTATATATAAGTTAAGAGTTATAGGAATTGTTAAGTTATGAATTTAAACTTATTGGACAACTAGTATAATAGTATGTAATATATAGTTCATAGGATAATATATAGATTTGGGATGTTATTGCTAAAGCATGACCTATTGTCTTTTTATATCAGTTTATTTGTTGAATATTCACTATAATATACAATTATTTATTGGATTAGCGAAAACCGAATGGTAATTGCAGGCAATAAATGTAATGTATAGGTGTGATTTATCATATAAATACTTATATACTAATATGCACTTACGGGATTTTGCGTATATAAAGGTGAGTAAAAAACTAAGACAAGATGTTAATGAAGATAGGAGAAGTTTGGCTTCGTTTGGTTAAACGTTTTCAAATATCAGATGTTATTTCCAGATACTATAAGAAAGAGGTGCAAAGAGATGGAAAGTCAAGTAAAACCGTTTTCCATGAAAAAAACAAAGAGGAATAATAATTACGTAAAACGTTATTGGCCTCTTTATCTAATGTTACTATTGCCGCTTATATACTTTTTTGTATTCCGGTATATACCAATGACATACGTCCAGATTGCATTCAAGAAGTTTAGTATTGTTAAGAATGTATGGGAGATGGATTGGGCTGGTAATAATGGCTGGGAATATTTTATCAAGGCATTTTCTAACCGTGACTTCTTATATGCGTTACGTAATACGATCATGTTAAATTTCTTGGATTTACTGATTGGATTCCCGGCTCCTATTATATTGGCTATAATATTAAATGAGCTAGCATTTAAACGGTTTAAGCGAGTTACACAGACGATCGTTTATATGCCACATTTCCTTTCCTGGATTATCATCTCCGGTCTGGCACTGCAGTTACTAGCTCCTACCAATGGATTGGTAAATATTCTATTAAACCGTATGGGTGCTGATTCGATAAAATTCCTGAATGACCCGGGTAATTGGATATGGACTTATATCTTACTGGGAGTATGGCAGAGTGTAGGTTGGAATACCATTATATATTTGGCAGCCATTACCGGTATTAATCCAGAGCTGTATGAGGCTGCATCCGTTGACGGTGCGGGCCGATTAAGAAAGATTTGGAATATTACTCTTCCGGGACTTCGACCCACGATTGTTGTACTTCTCATTATGAGCCTTGGACGTATTTTGGGTAGTGAATTTGACCGACCATATGCATTGGGTAATAACCTTGTAAAAAATGTATCAAATGTTATTTCCACCTTTGTATATACCAATGGTATTCGCGGTAATCAATTTTCATTAACTACAGCTGTTGGTTTATTCCAATCAGTAATATGCGTTATTTTCCTGCTCTTGGCTAATGCGATCGCCAAGAAGTCTGGTGAGCGGGGCGTTTGGTAATAGTTAAATGAGTAAAGTAATGAGGAGGTTCTTATCATGATAAAATCGAAAGCTACCAAGTTATGGGATTATGTAATAGCTTTCATATGTTTTCTGCTTATAATAATTTGTATTGTGCCGCTCCTCAATGTTCTCGCTCGATCACTCAGTTCTTCCGAGGCATTGATTCGCAATGAAGTTGTTCTTTGGCCAGTAGGTTTAAATTTTGATGCATATGAAACCGTACTTTCTGATTCAAAATATGTATGGTCTCTAGGTTGGACGGCAATACTAACCATCATATGTACGATTGCATCCCTATTAATGACTACATTATGTGCCTACCCATTGATCTTTGAAAATCTAAAGGGTCGTACGTTCTTTAATACGTATATTATTCTAACGATGTATTTCAGTGCGGGTACCATTCCCAATTACCTTCTTATGAAGGACCTAAACCTAATTGGTAATCCGCTGGTACTAATAATACCTGGTTCCCTAAGTGTTTTTAATATGATTATAATGCGAAGCTTTTTCTATGGTATTCCGGAAAGTCTTCGTGAATCTGCAGAGATTGACGGTGCTGGTTATTTCAGAATTCTTACTAAGATATATTTACCGCTATCGACTCCAGTATTAGCTACGCTTGCATTATTCTATGCTGTAGGTCGGTGGAATGGATTTTCCGATGCATTAATGTACATGAATGATAGACGTTTCTATCCGATTCAGTTGTTACTATATAACATACTGAATAATGTTACGAGCATAGAGGTTGCTACACAGGAGGGCTTCTCTAGTCCGGGACTATCGGAAACCTTGAAAGCTGCAACCGTAATGTTTGCAACAGTACCAATTTTGTTGATTTATCCTTGGCTACAAAAATACTTTATCTCCGGCGTAACCTTAGGTGCGATAAAGGAATAGCCGTTCGTTGGCTATATGACTTATGGACACGATGTGTCAAACATATCTATAATAAACACTAATATAGGAGGGTTTAAGAATGAAAAAAATCATTTCTTTACTGCTTGTATGCTCTATGCTCGTAGTTTTACTTACAGCATGTGGCACGGACAAGGGATCAGATAATAATCCGACTCCCAGCCCTAGCGGTAACACTGGTACTGATGGTGGTAATACAGATGGTGGCAAAACTGACGAGAATGCAGAAATTGTAGACGGCAAGTTTGTCAAGACGAGAAAGATTACGGTTGAGATTTACGATCGTGGTAATGATGGCGGATCCAAGCCGGAAGATAACTTCTATACAAATTTCATTAAAGAAGGTATGCTTCGCGATCACAATGTAGAGGTTGAGTATGTGCCTGTTCCTCGTTGGACTGAGGTAGAGCAGATTAATAACCTGCTTGCAGCTGGTGATGCTCCTGATGTATGTGTAACTTATGACTATTCTACTATCCAGTCCTATGCTAACATGGGTGGCGTACTTGATCTGAGTACATACGTTGAAGAGTACAAAGATCTATTACCAAATCTGTGGGGATGGTTAGGCGAGACTAATATTTACTGGGATAAGGATCCTGTAAGTGGAGATCTCTGGGCACTTGAGGCTAAGCTTGCTAATATGGCTCGTATCGGTACCTTCGTACGTGAAGACTGGTTGAAGAAGTTGAATATTAATGAGCCTACATCCTTAGAAGAATTTGAAGCTATGTTAAAAGCATTCAAGGATAATGCATCTACCTTACTTGGAGCTGATGCGAATAAGATGGTTCCTTTCTCCATTAGCTTTGATGTGGGTTGGAGAGCAGATCATTTATTAGGCTCCTACACTCCGAATGACATCACAGATAAGGACTATTACATCAATGGCTTTGATGACAGACGTCTTCTGATGCCTGGTTACAAAGAAGGTGTAAGAAAGCTGAACCAGTGGTACAATGAAGGCTTAGTATGGAAAGATTTCGCTCTGTATGGTTCTGGTGATACAACCGAAGATAATATGATGAAGGCTGGTTATGTTGGTGCATTCATTCATAACTGGGATTACCCTTACCGTAATGGTGACGACAGTATCAACAATAACCTAAAGAGATTAGTTGGCGAAGATGCAAGCTATATTGCAGTTGAGCCTTTCAAGAACGATGCAGGCGTATATAAGAAATTCCTCTCCGGTCCAGTAGATCGTAAGGTATTCTTCCCAAGTACGAATGATGAGCCTCTGGCTTCCTTATTGTATCTTGACTGGATCTCTAAGTTAGAGAATCGTATGTTCCTTCAGATCGGTGAAGAGGGCGTTACTCATGAAGTAATGGAGGATGGCGCAATCAAGACACTGGCAGTAACCGGTGAGAAGATTATGAACTCTCCTGCTAACATTGACTACACCATTACCATCAATGGTTTAAATCTTGGTGATGATGAAAAGACAATTAAGTCTATGGCTCTCGGTTATCCTGGAGTTGACGCTAGCTATATCCAGAAGACTCACGCGATCTCCACTAAGGATGCTCGTATTGGTCAAAACGTAAATGTTGGCCAGATTGCTGCTGAAGAAGGTATGGGACCTGCACTTTCTGACAAACGTAACGTATTATTAGATCAGGCTGTTGTAGCTCCTACTGATAAATTTGATAGTGTATATGATGGTGGACTAAATGACTATCTCAGTTCCGGTGGTCAAGCGATTATTGATGAGCGTAAGGCTGCTTGGGAAAAGACTTTTGGTGATGCTACCAGTCTTCCTCAATAATTAATAAAGGTAAGAGGCTCGTGGAAACGAGCCTCTTTTTGTTATCAACAAATTAATTAACTAATTTGTGCTAAACGATATACTTGTATCCAGCGAATTATTGTGTTATTGTAGGTGAAGAAGTTTTTACAAAGTGAGGATATACTTACATATTGACCTGTATACAATATGTAATCGGAGGAAAAGTTAGATGCGATTTTTACCTATAGATCATGTGGTTCCCAGCTCAAAATTGGCTAAACCGATTTACAACTCTAAAGGAACCATAATGCTTAAAGAACATTGTGAGTTGACAGAAGGGCTTATTATGAGGCT
>CAYMLE010000006.1:0-12518 GCA_964391115.1 uncultured Herbinix sp.
GGGCTCATAACCCGAAGGTCATAGGTTCAAATCCTATCCCCGCAATTCATACCAACCAAGTTTGCACTCATTATATTATTTAATATGATGAGTGTATTTTGGTTCTATATTATAAAATAATATAAACGGAGGATAAAGCCATGTACATTTTTAAGGATGAGTTTCGAACAGGTTATGAGAGTATTGATGAGGAACACAAAAGGCTATTTGAGATAGCAGATCGAGCTTATGAGGTTATGACGGACGACTTTATACCGGATAAGTATGACTACATAGTAGACATTCTAAATGAGCTAAAGGATTATGCGGCATCTCATTTTAAAAATGAAGAAGACTTTATGTTAAGTATCGGTTATAAGAAGCTTTTTTCACACAAAGTAGAACATAGCGATTTTATTGATAAACTAAACGAATATGATCTGGATTCAATTGATGAGAACCAAAGACAGGTTATTTTTCAACTGTTAGAGTTTTTGAATGATTGGTTAATTCATCATATTTTAGAGAATGATATGCAGATAGGTAAATAATATTAAAATAAGTAAATAAGATTCGAACAGATAAATATTATCAGATTGTTAATCAATGAATATAGGTAAATGATTACAGATTGGTATAGAAATACCGAGAGATATATGATTAGTAAATAGGTATGGAAATACCGACAGGTAAAATGATTACATAAGGCTGTGGTACCAGCTACAAGCGTTCAGATAAGTTCGCTTGTAGTATGGAATCACAGCCTATATTATTAGGAGATAAAATTAGTATCGTATGACTTGATTGCGAGCAGAGGTAAGGCTTGATTTTGACACGCTTTGTTACCTACTGGTATCTTCTTATTCAAAGATACGAGTAAAGATGTCGCTGTTTTCCAGAAGACTTTCTACGGTGTCCAAACCCAATTGATTAAGAAGCTCTATGACGTAGGGGTTATCTATGGGGGTAGGATAGGTAGCGGAGTTACCGTATTCTTCAACATTCTCTCGACCCTCCTCATGGGGGATTAGAGCTCTTGGGCCGCCGACGCATCCACCGACACAGCCCATTCCTTCAAAGAAGTTTCCCTCCAGCTTGCCAGAAACGATATCATTAATCATAGCTTTTAAGGCTGGAACACCATCGGCCTGTCTAGTTTTGATGGAGATATTACGATTTGGATTTAAACGATCTAGGGTAAGGGAAACAGCTTCGCTGACTCCGCCGGTATGAGCATAAATACGACCTGCTCTAGACGAATGATCCTTTTCGCTTTCCTCCATTTTGGCAGGATTTATCTCTAAAACATCAAAGATATCCTGAACCTCTTGAAAGGTCAACACGTAATCCACAGCATCTGCAATATCCTTTTCCCTAGCCTCGGCCTTTTTGGCCAAACAAGGTCCAATAAAGATGGTTAGAGCATCCGGATGTAGTACTTTAATGGCACGACCGCTAGCAATCATCGGAGAAACCGCTGGTGGAACATGGGGCACTAGATCGTGGTAGATCTTACGAATCATGGCTATCCATACGGGACAACAGCAACTTGTTAACTGATAATCCTTTTCCGTTTTAATATTAGCATCGAACTCCAGAGCTTCCTTCAGTGTAAGAATATCAGCAAACAAGGCAACCTCGATCATCCCGTCAAAACCAATAATTTTTAGTGCATTTCTTAATTTGCCTGGAGTCACATCACCACTGAATTGACCGAGAAAGGCAGGAGCAATTAAAGCATAGGTCAAGCCCTTGTGGGAGCGAATGGCCTGCAGGGCAGGAATAACATCCTTGCTATGAGTTAGTTTCTTTGCTCTACATTCCTGAATACAATAAGAACATCCAGAACATAAATCCTCATCGACCTTAATCTCACCGGATTCGCCGGGATGTAAGGCATGGAATGGACAGACACTCACACAATGCTGATCATCCTCACAGCTACAATCCCCAGTATGCCATATCAAAGGATGCTTCTTAGGATGCAACAAACAATCGAGTTGATGAGCATCATAAGGATCCAAGGTCTGCAAATAATTTTCTTCATCATTTTTGACGGTAGCCTCTAATAATTCACGGTACAAATCCTCGAATTTCTTCATAATATCCTGACACCTCATTTCATGAGAATATTAATGGTTCACCAACGACATCCTGCTTTATTATTCTCATTTCTTCCAATATTATTCCATTCTTAGCTTTACTAGGGTTTGGATTTGCTTTATAATAATATTGTTCGGTTAAAAGTTGGAAATGTATATTTTTAATTATGTTGGAAAATCTAATTAGAAAATCTAGAATATGGAGAAGTAAATTGAGAAATTCATACAAAAGTCTGTGGACAAAAGCTGGTTGGCTATTGTTTTATCTATACATTATATTGTTGTCATATTTTTTGTTTTTTAGTGAACGTTACGGTCGTGACTTAATCTCTGAAAGCTATCGTTATAATCTAGAGCTGTTTGCAGAAATTAAGCGTTTCATTAAATACCGGGAAATCCTAGGTCTGGAAAGCTTTGTTGTCAATATCCTTGGAAATATACTTGCATTTGCGCCCTTCGGTTTTCTGCTTCCCCTATTGAACAAGAAATTCCGTAGGTTTTTTTATGTGATATTTTTGAGCCTACTCTTTAGCCTTGCTGTGGAAGCTATTCAGCTGTATCTAAAGGTTGGGATTTTCGATGTAGATGATCTCTTTATGAATACCCTCGGGGGAACCATCGGGTATATCACCTACTCGATTGGTGGTATATTGTATCGTAGCATGAATCGAAACGGTGAACCAAAACGTACGAGATAAAGGGTATTTCATAGACGTAAGGAATACAAGTAAAAATTACAGTAAGAAATTGAAATAAGAAATTATAGTAAGAAAATGAAGTGAGAATTATAAGTAAGAAATACAAGTATGAATTGCAAGTAAGCATGACAAGCAAGAAATACAAGTAAGCAATAAAAGTAACAATTAAATAGTAGGTAGGGTATAAAAGGGGGAAGGACTTAAGCATGAGGTTTAAGATAAAATGGAATAGGGACAGGGACAATCTTCGTTTTTCTGGAAGAAGACATTCTCTAACTGGAATCCTTTCTGCAATCATTGGTATCGTAGTTATTATTGGATTTGTCGTACTTAGTATCATTTCCGGGACAATGGAGGGCCAGGGGGGGCAGGTTCTTGGCTTTTTAGGTCTGCTATTTTTTGTTATGGCTGTTTATGGATCTGTTCTTGCCTATAAAGCCTTTAAAGAAAGGGATGTCTTTTTTCATTTTCCTATCTTGGGGGCTGCTTCAAACGGAATAATGACAATTTTGTTTGTAATTCTATATATACTGGGAATTGGTGCATTTTAAATATGAATAACGGATGAGTAAGCAACTTATATTTTGCGGGAATACCCGTGGTTAGGAGAACATATATGGATAATACAATGTTAACACAAGAAGAGATGGAAGATATTAGAGAGCGTTATGACCTGGGGATGGAACGAATTCGTTCCATAGAACAAGAGGATACCGTGAAAGGACCCTTGAAGGAATATTTCCAAAAAGTTGCATCCTTCCTAGGATTAGTGGATGCTACCGCCCAGATGGCAACAGATGGTCGCATCAAACAACTGTCCCTGAAGGAGCAGCAGTCCTTGAACCGCTCCCTTTATGAGGATCTTATAGGTGACAATTATGAGGTGAGCTATGCGAACCCTGCCTATGCATGCAAAATGTTGGGTACTAAGAACGGTAAGCTTTTAGCCTTTCTCTATACCGAGCTCCGAAGCTTGATCGTATATGCATATGAAAAGCGACTTTTAGAGTTAACAATCTATCTTGAACTGTTTATAGAGGTTTATAATCGCTATGAATTAGAGGATGAGTTTACCTATAAGGATGTAAAACGCGCCATCTATCATTTTATGAGTGATTACAGCAGTTTATTAATTACAAACCGTGCCGCTGAAATGATTAGTGCAGATAATAATTTTGCCCGAGATATTATCATGGAAGCAGATCTTTCGGATGTTAGTTACCTCTATCAATTTGGTGAATATATTACCGAGAATGAGATAAGGATTGCACTGTTTCTCAATTCTTTGCCACAGGAGCAAATCCAAGCGATGGCAGATACCTTCACGGAGGGATACCGACTGGGATTTTTAGCATATCAATTGGATATTAGCAGCAAAACGCTGGCAAATATTCGTTATCAGATAGGCTTTGAACGAGTTGTGCGCTGTGCCGTACATAATTTTAAGAAGATGGGCTTAGATAGCTTAATATACCGAGCTCCCCGTAATGCTATAAATAAGAAACAACATTTAAAAATAGGATATCATGCGACCAGTCCAAATCGACAATTTGATTACGATCATCGTTTTGATATTGGTATATTCTTAGATAAAGCCCTGAATGAGAGAAGGCTGGAATGCCGTAGAGCAGCTTTGGAGCAGTACAAGGATAAGACCGCTAATTATGCAGGTCCTGCTGTGATGGAGGTCTTTGGAGAAAAGCTATATTCACCGGAGGATAAGAAGGAAGCAGTAAAGCTTGATAAAAGACAGCAGAAGCTCTATACGGATTTCTATAATAAGGACAATCTGATTATTAGAGATTACTATAAACTGGATGAAACCTCATTTACGATTATTTCTTATCCGATTCCAGAGATTGGTGAGGATTTTGAAGCTATCTTTGCTGAGACCGTTAAGGTGAATACACTGGATAATGATCAATACCGAAAGATTCAACAGGTTATTATTGATGCTCT
Organism: uncultured Herbinix sp.; assembly: GCA_964391115.1. GTDB lineage: Bacteria > Bacillota > Clostridia > Lachnospirales > Lachnospiraceae > Mobilitalea. The sequence continues at coordinate 4,739 of CAYMLE010000006.1, forward strand.
CGATCAAGGAGAGTATGTTAAGATTCTTGGCCAGGGAAAGAACCGTACGGATATGTTGGTAAAACTTTATCCACTGAAGGATAAGGAAAAGGAAACAATCTTTGAGAACTGTGTTGCCGATGTGAATATCCCGGTCGGTGAAGTGTTTACCTCCCCAGTATTAAAGGGAACCAGGGGTGTGCTTCATGTTCCTAAGGTTTATCTGAATGACCTGGAGTATAGAGAGTTGGAGTTGACTTTTGAGGATGGAAAAATAACGGACTATAACTGCAAAAATTATGAGAATCAGGCTAAGAATAAGAGTTTTATTAAGGAAAATCTTTTGTTCAACCACGATTTCTTGCCCCTTGGTGAGTTTGCGATTGGAACCAACACAACCGCCTATATGATGGGTAAAAAATATGACATTGCACCTCAGTTGCCGATTCTGATTGCAGAGAAGACTGGCCCCCATTTTGCGATTGGTGATACTTGCTACCAAATGAGCGAGGATAACCGGATCTATAATCCGGATGGCAAGGAGATTGTTGCTAAGGAAAATGAAATATCTGCTCAGCGTATAACCGATGTTTCAAAGGCTTATTTTAACTGCCATACCGATATAACCTTACCGTATGACGAGCTGAAGGAGATCTCAGTTATATTAGCAAGTGGCGAAACCATTCAAATTATTAAAGATGCCAGATTCGTACTGGCAGGCACAGAGGTGCTAAATGAAGCTTTTGATCAATAAGGAAGCCTTATAAGGCCTTTATATGGGAGGTAAATATGTTAAGTATTTCGAATTTTTCGAAAAGCTATAAAGGCAATAAAAAAGCAGTGGATAATATAAGCCTGGAGGTTGAGGCGGGCGATATCTTTGGTTTTATTGGACATAATGGTGCTGGTAAGACGACTACCATTCGTTCCATAGTGGGTGTATTGGATTTTGAAGAGGGAGATATTAAGATAAATGGCATATCTATCCGCAAGGATCCTGTAGCCTGCAAGAAGATAACAGCATATATCCCAGATAATCCAGATCTATATGAACATCTAACTGGAATTGCCTATCTTAATTTTATCGGAGATATCTATGAGGTAAGTAAATTCGATCGGGAGACACTAGTAGAACGTTATGCGGATGCTTTTGAGTTAACGGAGAATCTTGGGGATATGATCTCATCCTATTCCCATGGAATGAAACAAAAGTTGGCAGTGATATCTGCCTTGATTCATAGACCTAAGCTTTTGGTCCTGGATGAGCCCTTTGTGGGTCTGGATCCAAAGGCATCCCATACCTTAAAAGCGATTATGAATGAGATCTGTAAGGGAGGTAGCTCGATTTTCTTCTCTACCCATGTCCTGGAGGTGGCTGAGAAATTATGCAACAAGATAGCCATTATTAAAGATGGGAAGCTTGTAGCCTGTGGTCCCACAGAGAAGGTAAAAGGGGATCAGAGCCTAGAGGATGTATTCATGGATTTTATTGATGCAAAATAATAATTCCTGTGTCTAAGAAAGGATGGCGTTCTTGATATGAAAAAAGTGTTGCGCTTGGTCAGCGTCCAGATATGGGCATTATTAGGTGATATGCTATCCATCGGTAATATTAGAAAAAAGAGACCTAAGGCTCTGAGTGCCGGGATTTTGGCATTTTTGGTCATGATGGGTGCAATTGTTTTCTTCTATTGTTATATGGTTGGGCAGGGATTGCTGATGTTTGACAGCATACAACTTCTTCCGCCGATGATAATGGCTGTAACCAGTATCGTCGTACTAATGACGACGATACTTAAGGTAAAGGGAACCATCTTTGGGTTTCGTGATTATGATATGATTATGTCGCTACCCGTAAGTACCAGTGGTATTGTTGCGAGTCGAGTTCTTCTGCTGTATGCGATAAATTTACTATTTGTTTTTATGTTTATGGTACCGATGATGGTTGCCTATGGTATATTGGCTGGACCGAAGCTGTTCTTTTACGTGAATAGCGGAATCCTGATTTTTTTCATTCCTATGATACCGATCATACTGGCTTCTGTTTTGGGAACGTTAGTTACGTATTTGGCTACTAGGTTCCGACATAGTAATCTAGTAACGATCATTATATCCTTATTGGCTTTTTTATCTATGATGGGCTTATCTATGATTACCAAAGATACCGGTGAGGAACTGGTCAATATGAGTAAGCAGTTAACGAAGCAAATTAATTCTATGTATGCTTTGGCAAGCCTTTATACCGATGCAGTAATTGAAGGAAGTATTATTGCGTTAGGGTTTTTTGTTATGATCTCTTTAGCGGCCTTTGTAATCTATTCTTATATTATTGGTAAGCTGTTTAAAAAGATAAATACTCTGATAATGAGTAGACGAGCCAGAAGTAATTATAAGCTTGGTGAGTTGAAGGCTCAATCTCCTCTGAAGGCACTATATTGGAAAGAACTGAAGCGCTATTTTGCTTCCCCAATCTATGTTCTCAATACCGGTCTTGGGGTGGTTATTCTGACGCTAGGAGCTCTGGCTGCAATATTTGTGGATCCGCAGAAGCTACTAGGAACTGGAACATCCGAGTTACCAGTTCAAATAATGGATATGGTTCCAATTATGGTTTCCTTTTGCATCGTTATGAGCAGTACTACGATGGCTTCCATATCTCTTGAAGGGAAAAACCTGTGGATTCTTAAGTCACTACCCATCACTGCCAAGACGATATTTGGCTCCAAGCTGTTAGTGAATCTAACCATATTGGCGCCGGTACTATTTGACGTATTACTACTTGTGGTAATCCTGGAGATGGGCTTTTTGAAAGGGTTAATTGTAGTTGCTGTGGCCGTATTATGCTCTTTGTTTACTGCATTATTTGGTTTATTAATAAACCTTCGACTGCCGAATTTCAACTGGACGTCTGAAACCATGGTGGTTAAGCAAAGCGCGGCTTCTATGGTTGTGATCTTTACAGGAATGGCAGTGGTCGGAGCCCAGTTTCCCCTAATCTTATTGTTACCCTCCTTTGAGGTGGCTTATCTGATTTATATTGGAGCCCTTGCATTATTGACTTTGGTGCTATATCAGGTGTTGATTACCTATGGGGTAAAGCGTTTTAAGAGCTTGAATTAGACCTTATACCTGAATTTGTTTCTAACCCTATAAGATGTATCGTTAATAATTCTTTATTAATAATCCATCTTATGGGGTATTTTTTTATAAGAGCATAGTGATGCCTTTATGGATAATTATATTAATTTATCTAATAAACTAGTGAACGTTTATAAGCTGAATTAATATATAGGATAAGAAATTCTCTCCGTAAATTTAACGACAAATCTTTTTGGTTATGCTAGAATGATGGCAGATAGTATGGCACTTATTTTCGAATTAAATTTGGAAATGAACGGTAGATGTATGTAGGAGGGCTCGTATGGATTATAAGAAGGCTGGTGTAGATATTGAGGCAGGCTATAAAGCAGTAGAATTAATGAAGGAACATATTCAGGGAACCATGCGGAAGGAGGTTCTTTCGAATATTGGAGGATTTTCTGGGGCCTTTTCCTTGGAAAGCTTTAAACATATGGAGCAGCCGACCTTAGTCTCAGGAACCGACGGAGTCGGAACAAAATTAAAGATTGCATTTTTACTCGACAAACATGATAGCATCGGAGTTGACTGTGTAGCTATGTGTGTTAATGATATTGCCTGCGCAGGGGCGGAGCCCTTGTTTTTCTTAGATTATATTGCTTGTGGTAAGAATGAACCAGAGCGAATTGCTTCTATCGTTAAGGGTGTCGCTGAAGGCTGTAAGCTAGCAGGGGCTGCTCTCATTGGTGGTGAAACAGCAGAAATGCCAGGCTTTTATCCGGAGGACGAGTATGACCTGGCAGGCTTTGCAGTGGGTATCGTAGATCAAAAACAGTTAATTACTGGAGCTAGTGTTAAGCCTGGCGATGTGTTAATCGGAATTGCATCCTCGGGGCTTCATAGCAATGGCTATTCATTGGTCAGAAAGGTTTTCCGCATGAAAAGGGAGATCTTAGATACTTATTATGAAATACTTGGTATGTCCCTTGGGGAAACACTACTAACACCGACTAAAATCTATGTTAAGACATTACGAGAGCTAAAGCAGGGAAAGGTAACCATAAAAGCCTGCAGCCATATTACTGGTGGCGGCTTTTATGAGAATATACCTAGAATGCTTCCAGAGGGCATTCACGCTTCTGTTAGAAAGAACAGCTATGAAATTCCTCCAATCTTTGGAATGCTTCAAAGGGATGGGGATATTGATGAAAATATGATGTATAACACCTATAATATGGGTATTGGTATGATGATTGCCGTGGATCCTACAGAAGCTGATCAGGCTATGAAGCTGATACAGGCAGCAGGGGAGAAGGCATATATACTTGGTGAAGCACAAGCAGGGACGAAAGGGGTCAGCTTATGCTAAGATTGGCGGTCCTGGTATCCGGTGGAGGAACCAACCTGCAGGCTTTGATTGATCGGATTGAACAGGGGCAGCTACCAGAGGTCCAGATTGCTGTAGTTATTAGCAGTAATCCAAAGGCCTATGCCCTTGAGAGAGCGAAGAAGCATGGAATTCCATCAGTTACCATTGGGAAGAAGGACTTTTCCAGTAGGGAAGACTTTGCCAATGCCTTATTGGAGCGATTAGAGGTTAGTCAGGTAGATCTGATTGTCTTAGCGGGCTTTCTTCTGATTCTTCCGGAGCAAATGATACAAAAGTATAGTAATCGTATTGTCAATGTTCACCCGTCCTTAATTCCTGCTTTTTGTGGAGCGGGTTATTATGGATTAAAGGTTCATGAGGCGGTACTTGCTAGGGGAGTTAAGGTAACCGGAGCTACTGTGCATTTCGTGGATGAAGGCTGTGATACAGGGCCCATTATCCTGCAGAAGGCCGTTTCCGTCGAAGAAGGGGATACCCCTGAGGTTCTACAGGAACGAGTGATGCAACAGGCGGAATGGGAGCTGCTACCAGAAGCAATCAGATTGATCGCTGAGAATAGGCTTCGAATAGAAGAAAACGTAGTTAAGATAGTATCTGTTTCCCAGGTTGAGCGAAAGGATTGAAAAAGATGAAGGTTTTAATCGTAGGTGGCGGAGGCAGGGAGCATGCTATCGCTAAAAAGGTATCAATGAGCCCAAAGGTCAGCAAGATCTATTGTGCACCGGGTAATGCAGGAATAGCGGAATGCGCCCAGTGTGTAGATATCTCGGTTATGGAGCATAAGGCTCTAGCGGACTTTGCGGTAATGGAAAAAATTGACTTAACGATTGTTGGTCCAGATGATCCACTCGTTGCTGGTATTGTAGATGTATTTGAGGAATATGGACTTCGCGTATTTGGACCGAGGAAGAATGCGGCAATCATCGAAGGCTCCAAAGCATTTTCGAAGGATTTAATGAAGAAATATCATATACCAACCGCTCGCTATGAAACCTTTGATACGTCGAGCGAAGCAATAGCCTACCTAAAGACCTGCTCTTATCCAATCGTATTAAAGGCGGATGGACTCGCATTGGGTAAAGGGGTATTAATCTGTCAGGACTATGCTGAAGCCAGCGCTGGTGTGAAAGCAATTATGGAGGAGAAACAGTTTGGGGCTGCCGGTGATCGGCTTGTGGTAGAGGAATTTATGACTGGAAGAGAAGTGTCAGTTCTAGCTTTCTGTGATGGAACCCATATCAAGCCCATGACCAGTGCCCAAGACCATAAGAGGGCAAAGGATGGGGACCAGGGACTTAATACCGGTGGTATGGGAACCTTCTCTCCCAGTCCCTTCTATACTGAAGAGTTAGATCGCTACTGTATGGAGCATGTTTATCAGCCGACGATGGACGCCATGAGAGCAGAAGGGTGTCCCTTTACAGGGATCCTATTTGTTGGCTTGATGCTAACGGCGGAGGGAGCAAAGGTACTGGAATATAATGCTCGTTTTGGAGATCCCGAAGCCCAGGTGGTATTGCCGCGAATGAAGAATGATCTGGTAGAACTGTGCGAAGCTTGTATTGAGGGGACATTAGATCAGATTCAACTAGAATTTGAAGATAATGCTGCTGTCTGTGTTGTCTTAGCTTCTGATGGTTATCCAGAACATTATAATAAGGGATATGAGATTACTGGTCTGAAAGACTATCAAGATAAAGAGGATTATCATATCTTCCATGCGGCTACAACATCTATGGACGGGAAAATAGTCACAAATGGTGGAAGGGTACTCGGTGCAACTGCCAAAGGATCAAATCTGAAAGAGGCACGGGAAAAGGCTTACGAAGCGGCCAATCGGATCCATTTCGAGAATAAATACATGAGAACTGATATCGGCAAAGCGATTGACGAAGTATAATTTTGTACTAAAAATATCATAATAAAAATCTACATTGGTGATTAGGCAGGACGATATATGCAGATGGCGAAGACCGAAGGAAAGTAGTTGCTACTTGAAGGTTGGGTGAGCCAGAGGTATGTATTGCCCTGCCTTTTTGTCTCAATATATATATCTATGTTGTGACAACAATAAATTACCGTTTCTAACAGGTTCTAACATAAAAAGCAGCAAATGCCACAGAAGTGCCATAGTTCTCTTTTAAAATTAAACAATAATTGCAGGATATGGAATAATATCCTGCAGGGAGACCTTAATTCATTGGCTTGTTGAAAGGAGTACTAGAATTAGATGAAGAAACGGTTAATTTACAGATGGTTCATTTTACTAATCTGCATTATTATGATTCTACAGAATCTTATATATACTGGCAATCACTATGTCAGTGCCGCACAAAAAGGTACCGTAACTGCTAGTAGTCTTAATGTTAGATCTGGACCATCCACATCAGATGAAAAGGTGATGGTTGGAACAACTTACGCCTATCTGACGAATGGAGAAACGGTCAATATATTGGGTAAGGAAGGAGATTGGTATCATATATCCTTTCAGTTTAATGGAAAGACGGTTAAGGGATATGTTCTCGGAGCTTTTCTTGAAGTGACTGGAACACCGACACCGACACCCAAGCCAACACCCAAGCCAACACCCAAGCCAACACCCAAGCCGACGCCAAAACCGACAACTACTCCAAAGCCTGAGCAATCAACCGATGGTAATGTGACGAAAGCATTTGAATATAAGGGTACTGTAACAGCCGGTTCCTTAAACGTTCGGAGCGGTGCTGGCACGAATTATACCACAGTCGCAAGTTTAAAAAAGGGAGCTAGCGTAACGGTCATCAATGAAGCACTGAATGAAACTACAAAATGGTATGGCATATCCTTCAATAGCGGGAATACCACAACGACAGGTTACGTATCCAGTCTGTATATTAAGCTTTCATATGATACTACTATGAAAGGGAACATAATAAAAAGTAAAACAAAAATAAGAACAAAAGCAGGGAATAGTTCAACCTATTTGAAAAAGAAGAATGGAAGTATTATTTCCTTAAATGAGAATAAATCAGTTACAATAAAGGACGAAGTAATCGTTGGCGGTGATAAATGGTATAAGGTGACATTTACCATAAGTGAGATAAAATACACTGGATATCTACCAGCGAGTCAGGTAAAGATAAGGGTAACGGTGGAGTCAACTCCGACGCCAATACCAACGAAGGCCCCGACGCCCAAGCCAACAAAGGCTCCGACACCGAAGCCAACCAAAGCACCGAAGCCGACGGAAGCACCAATTCCTACGGTAACACCTACACCGACACCAACGGTAACACCAGTGCCAGGTATTAGCCCGACCCCGTCGCCAATGCCGACCCCGTTGCCAACGCCGAC